>DATEEE010000055.1:0-6823 GCA_035281285.1 Nitrososphaera sp. | reverse complement strand
ATGTGAATTTCAACTTCGTACTCGCCTGGTTGTGCAAAGTTGTATGGGACGAATATCGTTCCCTCGACATTATGGATCAAGGACTGACCTGTCTGCTGCGCAGCGCTGAAAATCACCTGGCCCTCCTTTAGGATCTTTAGGTCATAATCCTGGTGCTCGTGAAGCGTTTCGGTTCCCGGATTGAGGAACCTGACGTTGTACTGCACGGACGTGGAGTTGGACACGATCGGCTCAAGCCAAATGTCAAGAGAGCCCTTGCTGGTTGTCTTGATCATGCTGTTTTCCTGAGCGAATGAAGGCGGAACGCCAAGGATGATGAAAGTCATCGCTACTACCGCGAGCAGAATGAAGTGGGGCTTCATCATCATTATTGATCCCTAGACCTAAATAAATTGGTGCCGGTGAGCCTCATGACTGCCACGCAAATAGCGGCCGCAACACCCGCGGCAATTCCAAATATCGCCGGAAATTCAGGTGTCACCTGGAATGTGAAGGACGCGTTTTCACCGAGCCCTTCGATGTCCTCTATCAGGATCGTATGAGGGCCTGTTTCTCCAAAGCTGAACCTCTGCTCTGAAGAAACTTGGTCGACTCGTCGCAGGATTTGCTCTCCGCCCTCGCCTTGTACCACCCGAAAGTCGTACCTGATATCCTCCATAACTGTGCCCGTCACGGACTCTATGAAAGTGATTGAGAAGGTGTTGTCCCTTCCGATATCATTAGGTTCCCATTCGATGGAGACGAGAAATGTGCCCTGGTCGCTTGTCTCCTCCATCATGATCTCTTCCTGCGCGCTCGCGGATTCCGCTCCGAGGACCGCCGCAAGGAAAAGAATGGATATCGAGATGAATTTCAACTAATCGTAACGATTTCGCTCCATCAGTAATAAAGTTTGGCTGAAATTAAGAAAAAGGTAAGGGGTCAGACCCTTCCAGAAAAGCCCGACAGGCTTCCCTTTGAGAATCTAGTGTACCCCGCGATTGCAGCTATCGTGATTCCTAGCACCAGAGCTGCTATCACTGGGAACTCTGGAACGACAAACGATCCCATGATATCAACTTCGGTTTCGCCTTCAGGCACCACTACGCTCACCCTCGTTGCAGTATCGGTTGTTTCGATTATACTGACGCCCTCGCCCTCGACGACACCGTCGATCATGGTTTTCGGAAGTGTCAGCTCTGCTTCGCCTGCAGTGTCGAATATCACTGTGACCGACTTTTCATCCGGGTCGATTTCCAATCCAGTTGCCGTAGAAGTTTCCGAAGTGGCGCTCACTTCATAGGTATTGCCGTCCAGGGTGGCAGATGCCGTTGACTCGATCGGTGTCGGTCCATCGCCACCAACGATAACGGTCCCTATCATGTTAGGGTGCAAGGTGCAATAGTACGGAAATTCTCCAGCTTCACTGAACGTAAAGCTCATTGTCTGTGAAGGCGCGATTAGAACGGGATTTGTCAAGTTTCCGCCAAACACATTTGTTGGTCCGCCTGATGCGGTCCCCGACGTGGCTGTGTGAAGAGTGGTATCCCTATTTGTCCAGATTACTGTATCGCCAACGTTCGCCTGAACCGGATTGGGCGAGTAGGCATCGTCGGTCTTGGAGATTGATCCTGCTGTGATGTCCACGGGGACATCGGCTGCAAAAGCTGTCAAGGGCACCGTAAATATTGCGGCGAGAACCGCTACGAGCCCTGAAGCGACTGCAATTCTCGAATTCATTAAGTATGGACATCGTTTATGGTGATAAAAAGCTTGTTTTTGAGAAATCATTTTCTAGAAGCAAATAGCTTGTCAAATTATTAGGGAGAATGGCGCCTCACGCACTCGAACAGTGCTTTCGATAGAGAACGATAAGGCATGTTTTTATCCGCACAGCTGGCTAAATCCCTCGGATGAGGGTCGTCTCGTTTCTTCCGAGTGCCACTGAAACCCTGTACAAGCTTGGAGCGGGCAGCATGGTAGTGGGGGTAACGCACGAATGCAAGTACCCTTCGCAGGCCAGAAAAAAGCCTCAGGTTATTCGCTCGTCTTTTGACGCTACAAAAATGCGCGGGAGCGAAATAGACAAGGTGGTAGTGGAATTATTGCAAACCGGAAAGGACATTTACGTCATTGACGACATAGCATTAAAGCGGTCAAGGCCAGACCTAATTGTCGCGCAGGGGCTGTGCGAAGTCTGCTCTCCGTTCACCAAAGAGATCAACAGGGCCGTCAGCATCCTGGGGGAAAAGACTGAAGTTCTGGTTCTTGACCCACACGACCTGGACGACATTTTGGTGAGCATTATGGACGTGGCCGAAAAAGTTGGCAAGGTGCAGGAAGGACGAAAAGTAGTCGCGTCTCTTCAGGCGCGCATTGATCGGGTGCGCGGAATAAAGATCAAGTCAAAGCCGAAGGTCCTCTGCGTCGAATGGATCGATCCGCTATTCACTGCGGGCCACTGGGTGCCGCAGATGGTAGAATATGCCGGCGGCTTAAATGGGATCAGTTCTGTCGGCCAGCAATCCAGAAGAATGACCATTGATGAAGCAATATCACTTGACCCCGACCTCATTGTGCTCATGCCTTGCGGGTATTCGGTCGCCAGAACCGAAAAAGAGCTAGCAAGCCTTGCAGGGAACGAAAAGTGGAACTCGCTGCGCGCCGTGAGGAACGGAAGCGTCTATGCAGTTGACGCAGGCTCGTACTTTAGCAAGCCGGGCCCGCGCACCGTTGTCGGGCTGGAAATCCTGGCAAAAATAGTTCACCCCGAGGCCTCGCGGCACATCAGGGTTCCAAGGGGAGCGTTCAAAAAGCTACTGAGTTAGGGAAACTTCGATGTAGACGTCGTCGGGGATCTTGAGCCTCATCAGCTGCCTGATAGCCCTGTCGTCGGCCCCCACATCTATCACCCTTCGGTGGATCCTCATTTCGTACTTGTCGTAGGTGTTTGTGCCTTGGCCGCAAGGAGACTTGCGCGTGACCACCTTGAGTTTTTTAGTTGGAAGAGGATGGGGCCCGCGGAGCTTTATCCCTGACTTCTCGCCAATGCCCCTGATCTCGTTGCACACGCCCTCTAGGGTCAAAAGGTTCGTGCTGGTGAGCTTTATCCTTGCTGCCTGCGGCATCTATTTCACTTACTTCTTGTTCGGGTCGTACTTTTCGGTGATGTTAAGTACGACGCCTGCGCCGATCGTTGTTCCCATGTCACGAAGTGCGAATCTACCAATCTCTGGAAAGTCTTTGAAAGTCTCTATCGCCAGAGGCCTGACCGGCTTTATCTTGACGATGGCCGCGTCGCCTGTCTTTAGGAACTTGGGGTTCTGCTCGGTTGTCGCGCCGGTCCTCGGGTCTATCTTTGAGACAAAGGCCGATATCGTCGCAGCAACCTGCGCTGTGTGAGTGTGAAGCACTGGTGTGTAGCCCGGAGCGATAGCAGTTGGGTGATGGATTACGATAAGCCTGGCCTCGAATTCTCTTGCGACCATCGGCGGGTTATCGGATGGCCCGATCATGTCTCCGCGCTTTATCTGCTTCTTGTCGACTCCTCTAAGGTTAAAACCGACGTTGTCGCCAGCCTCGGCAGACTCCATCTGGGTGTGGTGGGTTTCGATTGACTTGACCTCGCCTATCGCGCCTGAAGGCATGACTATGACCTTGTCATTGGCCCTCATTTTGCCCGTCTCAATCCTGCCCACCGGAACGGTGCCGACGCCAGTAATGGAATATACGTCTTGAACCGGGACCCTAAGAGGCTTGCCTATAGGCTTCTCTGGCGGCTCGAGCGCGTCGAGTGATTCTGCGAGAGTCGGGCCCTTGTACCACGCCATGTTCTCCGACTTTTTGACAAGATTGTCGCCCTTCCAGCCAGATATCGGGATGAAGCTGATCTTTGCGGTGTTGTAGCCTACCATCTTTAACATCTTCTCGACCTGGTCCTTCACTTCCTTGAAGCGCTCTTCCTTGTATGCCACGTCGTCCATCTTGTTCAATGCCACTACGATCTGGTTCACGCCTAGAGTCCTGGCGAGGAAGGCGTGTTCTCTACCTTGGCCTCCAGGCTCGATTGACGCTTCAGTTTCACCAGGCTTTACTGAAATTACGAGAATGGCTGCGTCTGCTTCGGACGCGCCCGTGATCATGTTCTTGATAAAGTCCCTGTGGCCCGGGGCATCAATCAGCGTGAAAAAGTACTTGCCTGTTTCGAATTTTTGAAAAGCGAGATCAATAGTGATACCTCTTTCGCGTTCGTCCTTGATGCTGTCAAGCACCCAGGCGTACTTGAAAGTATCGCCCTTCCCTGTTGCTTCAGATTCTTTTGCGTATGCGTCTATGGTTCTCTGGTCAATAGCACCCAGATCTACCAGCAAATGACCTACGGTAGTTGACTTGCCATTATCGACATGACCGGTAACCACCAAGTTCATGTGTGGCTTCTTGCTAGCGCTCATACAGCAACAACGCTTCATGGGCTTTATTTGTATTTCGCCCGTGATTGTTGCAAGAATCGCGGCGTCTCAACTTGCGAATTTCATTCCGGAATCTGCAAACTCGATCTTGTCGTAGCGACCTAACATCGGAAAGGTTTTAAACCGAAAATCATGAGCTTGTCAGAGTATGCGAATTACACTAAGTGCCATCAAAGCCGACATCGGCGGGATAGGCGGCCACACTCGTCCAAGCGACGAGCTGGTTGCATCGGTCAAGAACTTTGTCGCAAGGAATGCAAAGGGCTTGCTCATTGATCACTACATTGGCTACACCGGAGATGACATACACATTATCATGACTCATACCCAGGGGATGGACAACGAAAAGATACACAAGCTCGCCTGGGATGCATTTACTGAAGGAACCAAAGTTGCAAAGGAGCAGGGTCTTTACGGCGCGGGGCAAGACCTGCTAAAAGACTCGTTCTCCGGAAACGTCAAGGGGATGGGGCCAGGTGTGGCCGAGATCGAGATGGAGGAGAGGCCCAGCGAAGTCTTTTGCATTTTCGCCGCGGACAAGACTGAGCCGGGCGCTTTTAACCTGCCGCTTTGGCGCATGTTCGTCGATGCGCGCAGCAACACCGGGCTACTCATTAATGAAAAGCTCGCAGAAGGGGTGATATTCAGGATAATGGACGTTATGGAAGGCAAGATAGCCGAGCTGAAAATGTGGCAGGACAAGGCAGAGCTCGAAGCAGCGCTAATGTACCCCGGAAGGTACGTCGTCCATTCCGTTATGTCCGGCGACGGCGTTGACCATATAGTGTCTGCTTCCACAGACAGGCTCCACAACATTGCAGGCACCTATGTCGGCAAGGACGACCCAATAGCAATAGTAAGAACGCAAAAGAACTTTCCGGCGACTGAGGAGGCCGGGAGCGCGTTCAACGACCCACACTACGTGGCAGGCAACACGAGGGGAAGCCACCACATGCCGCTCATGCCAGTAAAGCTAAACTCCGCGGCATCACTGAACTATTCGATCCCGGTAGTTTCATGCCTCTTATTCAGCATGCACAACGGCAAGCTAACCGGCCCCCATGATGGCTTTGGAACGGCCGACTGGGACCTCCAGCGCATGTGGGCCTCTGAGAGGGCCATGATTATGCGCAACCAGGGATTCATCCACCCTGCGACTCTGGTGCCGGACGAGCTCGAATACAACAAGGGCTATGAAGCACGCATGGCAAAGCTCCAGTCAAAGTTCAGGGACATGGACGAAGTCGTGAAAGGCAAGGGCAGAAAAGGCGCAGAGATTGCCAAATCTAAAGCTGGCAGCAAGCGTTGAAGCGCCCGCTGATTATTAATTTCAAAAACTACGAAGAGGCGTCAGCAGCCGGTACGGTAAAGCTTGCAAAGGCCGCTCAAGAAGTCGCCAAAAAAACAAAGGCCGGCATTATACTTGCTCCTCCACAGCCGGCCCTTGCACTTGTGGCAAAGAGCGTGGACGTGCCAGTTTTTTGTCAGCACGTTGATGCTGAAAAGCCAGGCTCGACGACAGGATATTTCGTGCCAGAGGTCGCCAAGTCCTACGGTGCCTCCGGTTCTCTGGTCAACCACAGCGAGCACAGGATCGAGATCAAGTCTATAGCCTCAGTCGTGGAGCGCCTCCGTAGCCTCGACATGGTGTCCGTAGTGTGCGCGCGCACCCCACACGAAGTAATGGAGATTTCTGTCTTTGAACCTGACTATGTGGCAATTGAGCCCCCCGAACTTATCGGGAGCGGCGTGGCCGTCTCAAAGGCGAATCCTGCCATAATTACAAAGTCAATCGAGGCTGCGGACAGAAGGAGCAAGGTGATATGCGGGGCCGGAATAACCGACAAGGCAGACGTGAAGGCTGCCATCAAGCTGGGCTCGCGAGGCATACTGGTTGCAAGCGGCGTAATCAAAGCAGCGTCCTGGTCCGCAAAGATATCCGAGCTGGCGTCGGGAATGAAATGAGCCGGCTACACGCAATTATAGCAGTACTTGGCAAGTAGCACCACATTGTCCGAGCCGACATCAGGCATTAGAAAACCTGCGAATTCAATTGTTAGGCGTCTGACATTGGCTTTATTCGGCGTTTCAATCCTCATGGCGGGCATCGCGACTGCGCAGTGGCTATCGCCGGTCCCTCAAAGATTTACGATATCGAGTAATGAGGCTGTCGAAATCGGCCTGGCCCGGCTTGACAACGAGTACGGACTAAACCCGGATTTTCTGCCGCAGAGGGAGAGCCGGGCAGAGCTGCTACACGCTGCGACGGATGGGAAACTCTATCTTGTCGACGGACAATCGCATTCCGACTTTGCTCTATTTTCGCCCGACGTGCTGCCAGACGAGCTTCGGGACCGGTACTACTGGCTCGTTTT
>DATEEE010000054.1:0-5846 GCA_035281285.1 Nitrososphaera sp. | reverse complement strand
GGGGAATTCCGTTTATCTTCATCCCGCAAGAGCCGCATGAAGCCATCCTGCATGAGTAGCGAATACCGATGCTTGGATCGTTGTACTGCTTCGCCTGAAGCAGGGCGTCGAGCACCGTCGTCCACCTCTGAACCGGAACTTCCACAGTGTCGTAATGGGGCCGCTGCTGAGCGGATCTGTTTGCACGAAATATCTTTAGCACGACAGAAGTCTTTGGGTACTCCTTTTCCTTTTTCTCTCGCTCCCGCTTTTTCTCCATCGTCTCAATGCGTTCTATTACTTGTTCAGTCATTACTCAAATCCCAGCCCCTGTGCTACCAGTATGGTTCTTGTCCCGTAGGCCACGACTGCCATCATTGCGGCGATAGTAAGGATGGTTACGCCGTCCTCCCAGGCCTTGCTCTGCCTGAGCTCCAGCAGAATCACACGAAGTCCGTTAAATCCGTGAATCGCAATCAACACCAGGATTGACTCGAGCAGGATCGCGTACGGGAGGTTTTGGTAGTTTGCTATTACATTATTGTACTCGAGGCTCATGTTGTATGGCATTATTAGCCTCATCATGATGTGCACAGCTACCACTATGAGTGCGCCGACCGCAGTGATGTAGTGGATTTTCATTATCTGGCTCTCGCGGAGCATTGCCATCCCGCTCATTCGCCTCCAAACAATACCGATGCCCCGTAGAGCATGGCAACAGCAGCCAGCAAGAGCGCAATCCATATCCCGGATTTTTGACGGTAATTTAGGGAAACCGCGTCGTATGGATAGTCTGGCCTCCCAGGCTTGCCGAGACCTTTGCCGCCGTGTGTGAATATGAGCCTGATTCCATTTACCGTGTGAAACGTGCTCATGCCAATTACGAGCAAGAGTATGAGGTGTCCCATCGGCGTCTGAGTCAGCTCAAGCATGGCAGCCCATGCGTCTGGTCCCTGAGTCAGCGAGCTTGTTTCGTAAATATGCCCGACAAAGTAGGCAAGCAGTCCTACTCCTGTGAGCCGCTGTAGCCAGTAAGAAACCCTCTCCCAGCCGTACCGTGAAGGGTTAAGCCAACCGATGAGGCCTTCGCGGTTGTTGCGGTCAGAGATTTTCTCCAATTCAGTATTTCCTCTCCACTGGCGCATAGCGGGTGAATTTGACAGGATGCCAGGTCATCTTTGGTCCACCATTCCCGGTATGGTAAGCAAGGGTGTGTCGAAGAAAGTTCGCGTCGTCACGACGAGGATAGTCCACCCTAGCGTGTGCGCCGCGTGATTCCCGTCTGTTGAGCGCGCCAACCAGAACGACCTCTGCCGTTCGCAGCATCGAATCTATCTCCATCACATTGATGAAGTTCGTGTTGTATTCCTTTGCCTTGTCGTCAACGTGTTTCCACATAGTTTCCTTGAGCTCCCTGACCTTCCGAAGCGCGTCCGACAAGTTCTGCTCATTTCTGTAAACGTACGCCTTTTCGTCCATGGTGTCAGTCAGGGTCTTCCTCACCTCGTACGGGTTTACGCCTCCGCTTCCGCGAAAGATCCCATCGTAGATTCGTTTTTCCTCCACCATGATCTGCTGGTCCTGTACCGAACTCACCTTGTGGTCGCCGGCGTACCTTGCGGCAAGCTCCCCTGTAATCCTTCCCCACACTATGCATTCGGATGTCGAATTGGCTCCCAGGCGGTTTGCCCCGTGGGTGCTGTTGCACGCAGCTTCGCCCGCAGCCCAGAGGCCTGCCATCTCTGTTGCGCCGTCTACATTCGTGTGGATCCCGCCCATCATGTAGTGGCAGACTGGCCTCACCTCAATCGGCTCGTCGATAATGTCAACGCCCGAGAATTTTATCCCAATCTCTCTAATGCCTGCCAGGACTTCCTTGATGCGTTCCGCGCCCAGGTGCCTCAGGTCGAGCTTTAGACAGTCAACCCCCGTCTCGTGCTTGAAGCCGCGCCCTTCCTGGATCTCTGTCATCATGGACCTAGAAACGACGTCGCGGGGGGCAAGCTCCAGTTTGCCGGGTGCATACTTTTGCATGAATCGTTCACCCTTGTTATTCACCAAGTATCCGCCCTCGCCCCTGGCGCCTTCAGTAATCAGGATCCCTGATGGGAGAATTCCGGTGGGGTGAAACTGAACAAATTCCATGTCCTTCAACGCAAGTCCGGCCCGGAACGCAAGGTCGAGCCCGTCTGGCGTGGAGGAATACGCATATGTCGAAAAGCTGTAGATTCGGCCGGCGCCACCTGTACAGATTATACCCGCAGGTGCCCTGAATATGGTGAAGTTTCCGGTTTTCAGTTCGATTGCAGTCACGCCTTGAAAAGCGCCATTCTCATGCAAAATCGAAGTGCAGAACCACTCGTTGTAAAAGTGCACGTTGTCGTATTTCAGGCAGGTGTCGTAGAGTGTCTGCATTTCGTAAAACCCTACCTTGTCCTGGGCAAAGGTGGCGCGCGGGAACGAATAGCCACCGAACTTGCGCTGGTCAATTCTTCCGTCCTTTCGCCTTGACCACGGCATGCCCCAGTGGTCGAGCTGGTAGATTTCATACGGCATGTTCTTGACCAATATTTCCGCGACGTCCTGATCTGCGAGAAAGTCGCTTCCCTTAATCGTGTCATATATGTGGGATTCCTGGTTGTCGCCGTCTTCTTCGTATAGCACCGCTGCGGTTCCGCCTTCGGCTGACACAGAGTGCGATCGCATCACCTGCACTTTGGATACTACTGCCACGCTCAGCTTCCTATCGGTGACCGCGGCTGAAATTGCTGCGCGCAGGCCCGCGAGGCCCGAGCCTATGATGAGTACATCGTGAGATACCGAATCTACCAAACAACCGGTCCCCTATCTGTCGCTTCCTCTGCACAAAGGCAATATATTGTCATAAATATCTTCTCACTAGATTAATCCGGCTCATGATCGCTGCTTAATCTTTCTGGTTGCGAATTATTGGACGATTGCACCGACCATGCCATTAAGGGGCGCGGATTTAAGCCCCGCTACTCCGGGCGCAGTAACAAAGAGTAGTAAATACTACACCATAAGGCTTATGTTAGGAGCTCGTTTCAATGTACACTAGCGAATGATCCACGTTGCGCTATCTGTCCTCTTACAGGCATTCGGCATTTCCTACGCGTGGCTGGATCAGAATCTGATAGGTCCCGTGCTGTCTTTTGCCCGAGGGTTCGAATTTGCAGTGGTATGCGCAGCCGCCATCCTGTTTTTTCTGATAAGCATGTTCCTTATCATGAAGCAGGCGAAAAAGCTGCCAAAGTCATATTCTCTAGAGATTACCGACATCTATGGGGAGAAGGTCGATATCGACGGGGTTCGCCAGGCATTTGCCACATACGACGTTGCGGCAAGCTATGCGCGGATGTACCGGCACTCTTTTGGTCCCCAGTACAAATTCAGGGTTGTTGGCGACGGTAAGGAAATAGCACAAAAGCATCGTTAATTGCCGCGCTTAGTTGTTCAGCTGCACTCAAAATAGTAGGAAAAGGGACGTGCTACAGGGGGGGTTTAGCGGGGAGAACACGCCTGTAGCCGCCTCTTGCTTGTCAGCTCTGGTATCAGCTATCAAGATATAAGTAAAGTGCAACGCTATTAGAGAAGATTCATCAGGAAAACGATCCTAGTCGATCAACACTATTTTCGGTAGCACGACAGAAATCACTACAGCTTGATCGACAGGGGGACTAACAACGGTTAATATCGGTCTACTTGGAAAAGGAGTTGACGATTGCGATGGATTTCAATTTGGCTGATTACATGAAAAAGAGTCCGGACTGCAGGGTATTCCTTGCACCAAACACTTCAGACGAAGAACTTGTCAACAGGGCTCGGATCAAGCTCGCGGAGAATGGCGTTCAGAACGAAAGGATACAGGTAAACTACAACACACAAGAGCTTGACGCAGGTGACCTGTACATAAGCTACGATCCTCCAGACCTTGTCGTCAGATTGGTGTACGAAAAGAAACCAAGTGGACTGGTGAAAATGAAAAGCGCAGCTATGCTCCGACTTTAATAATCTCGCGGAGAGCCTGATGCAATGAATCCAGAGATCGCTTCTCTTCTTCACCGCTGCCCAGAATTCTGACCAGAACACTGTTTGTTGCAATCTCTTCAGGGGCCACAATAACGGCAACCACCGAGTTTTTTGCGGACGCATCCTCGAGCTGCTTTCTGAGCGGCCTGCCGATTAGATCGCATTCTGTGGAAAAGCCCGCCTCGCGGAGCGATGTTGCGATTTCAAGAGCCCTCACCCTCAATTCGGGGCCGGTATACGCGACGTAGATTGGACCCTCTTTCTTGCGACCAAGTATGCCATTCCTACGTAGGGAGAGGATGATTCGCTCGACCCCACCGGCGACACCCGTTGCGCCGATCTCCTTCCTGCCAAAGACATCAGTGAGCCTGTCGTACCTGCCGCCACCCACCAGGGCGCCAGTGCCAGACGATTCGTCAAACGCTTCAAACACTGTGCCGGAATAGTAATCAAGCCCCCTAACAATTCCCAGATTTATCCTCGCAGTGGCTATCTTCCGTGACGACAACGAATCCATCAAGTTCGACAGTTTTCGCCATCCTTCGAGGTCAGCGAGGTCTGCTCTCGCAGAGACTTCTTGAAGTGTGCCTTTCACACCTGACAAATCTATCAGCTTCTTTAGCTTTGAAGAATCGAATCTTTCGCGGTACTCTTCCAGAACAGCTTTAGCACCCTTCTTTGGGACTTTGTCGACTGCCCTGAAAAGCTCAAGGACCATTTCCTTGTCCGTGATGCCGAGCCTTTCGCTGATGTACTGTTCAATCAGCTGCCTGTCGCTGATCTCTATCGTGACTTTCAGCCCTAGGCGGTTGAAGAATGATGAAACGAATTCAATGACTTCTGCGTCAGACTCTGTGCTGAACGGTCCGTAAATTTCAATATCCCATTGATGAAAATATCGATACCGCCCCGCCTGCGGCTCGTCGTAACGCCAGACGCCTGCAAAGGAGGCAATCTTTACCGGCATTTTCAAATCACGTCTTTGCGCGACATACCGTGTCAGGCCGATTGTGAGGTCAAACCTAAGGGCAACCTCTCTCTCGCCCTTGTCCTTGAAAGAGTAGATCTCTTTAGAGATGTCAGCCCCGCTCTTGGCCTCTAGTGTAGACTGCAATTCAAGCGGCGACGGTTCCATGATACTGAAATTGAAGAGCCTTGCCGTTTCCATGAACCTGTCGCGCACGTATGCAATATCAGCAAATTCTTCCGCCTCTAGATCGCGCATGCCTCGCGGAAGCTCGAGCTTGACCACGAGAGTAGGCAATAATGCGTTCGCATTTAGATTTTGCCCCGCGCTGAATGTATATACCGTCAGCGGCTTCTAGTGTGCATATTGGCGGCGGGCTTTCGATATCTTGATCACATGACCGATGCCGTCATTGAGGCCAGAGGGGGGACGATGGAAGAAGCATTCGAATACGCGGCGAAGGGTCTGTGTGACACCATGGTCAAACTTGCGGCCGTGGAGCCAAAGAAAGAAGTTGTGATCATTGCGGAAGGCCACGACTACCATTCGCTCCTGTTCGACTGGCTTGACAAGGTTATGCTATTGATGGTTGCTGACAAGTTTGCCCTTTCGGAGTTTAAGGTCAAAATAGCCAAAAATGGAGGATACTCGATCGCGGCAACTGCCCGGGGCGAGCCGCTAGACCTTGATAAACACGGCTACAAGGTAGAGATAAAGGCCGTGACCTATCACGAGATGGAGGTAACGGAAGACTCTTCGGGCGCTACGGTGAAATTTCTGCTCGACCTCTAGAAAGTCTTATTAAAAACGTAGGGCGTTCGCCTTTAGAGAAAACTTGTCATCCGAAAGA
>DATEEE010000053.1:0-3259 GCA_035281285.1 Nitrososphaera sp. | reverse complement strand
AGTTCGCTGAGAATCTTTACGTCGAGGTCGTCGATCCTTCCCATTTCTGGAACCATCATTACGATCAGGGCAGGGGTTAATAAACCTATGAAGTATCGCGGATCTGACATGCATTTAGTGAATTTTTTCGCAATAACAGTCTAAAAAGGCTCCAAACATTATGACTGCGCCCAGGCAACGAATCAACGCTGTTTTTAGCTTTTGGTAGTAACAACTGAAAATCCGCGGTTGTCATGACCGTGTGGAAAATGGTTTCATTCCTGACGCATACCTATATTTTAGAGTCTCATAGAACAAAGTTCTATGCGATTTTCAGCAATTACGTCAGAGGTTGTCTGTCCGAGGTGCGGTTATCGCGTGACAGTAAGCGCCGACTTTTGTGATGAATTCTATTGCCACGTCTGCGGCGTTCTCATGAAATAGGAAACATGGTCCATACTTCGCAGCTTGGCAAGTTTGCGGCTCAGAATGTGTTGCGATCTTTTAAGAGCTCCGCAAGAAGTACTGCGCCCTTTGCAGAACCCATTTTTTCATTATGCGAAAGCAGGACGTATTTTATCCCATTGTCAAAAGCCGTGTCCTTGCGGAGCCTCCCAACTACGGTAGTCATGCCGTCGTTTAATTCACGGTCTATGCGAGGCTGGGGCCGTGTTGGATCGTCGTGGACGATGAGGTAGTCCTTTGGCGCTGTAGGAAGGCTCTTTATGGATACCTGCTTTGAAAATTTCTGCATTTCCTTCTTTACTTCTTCCGCCTCAGCCGGCTTTTCAGTCTCTACGAATACCGACTCTGTGTGACCGTCCAGAACAGGTACTCTAGTGCAGGTGCAGCTCACTCTAAAGCTGGTCGGCGCGATTGCATTTGTATCAAGGGTGCCGAGGATCTTTTTCGTTTCCACCTGTACCTTTTCCTCTTCTTTTGGAATGTATGGGATGACGTTATCCATGATGTCAAGCGCAACCACCCCGGGAGACCTCCCTGCCCCGGAAAGCGCCTGCATCGAAGTCATGAAAACCTTCTCTATTCCGAACCTGTCCTGGATCGGCTTGAGTGTTATCGCCATGCCAGTCGTGGTGCAGTTTGGCAATGGGGCAATGAATCCCTTCCATCCTCTGTTCTTCCTCTGGACATTGAGCAAATCCGCGTGGTCGTCGTTAATGCCAGGGATGAGTATCGGGACGTCTGACTCGTACCTAAAAGCCGCCGCAGTGCTAATCACTGGAGTAGACTTTGCAAATATGGGCTCGATTATTTTTGCGTCATCTGACTCTAAGGCGGTAAATATCAGATCGAACTTTTCCGGCTTGATCTCCTCCACCTTGCTGACCACCATGTCCCGGACGTATTCGGGAACTTCTTCCCTGTTGTGCCACCGCAGTATTCCTGATGAAGGATCGCGAATTGCATCGATGTATTTTTTGCCAGCAGACCTCTCCGAGGCTGCTACTTGAGTAAGTTCAAACCACTTGTGCTTGTTAAGGGCCACTACAAACTCTTGACCGACTGCGCCGGTGGCACCAATTACCGCTACCTTGAGCATACAAGACGGAGTCGCAAATGCTGCTAATAATCGTTATTGCCATCAAAGTATGGAACGCTGCACGAGATTGATCCCGCCATGCATTTTCAGCTTGTCAGGCTACGGGGGCGCGGACTACGTTATTTCTGCCACCGGGAGAAAGTTTTACCGGTCAAATATTCCGGAACTGCCGTGCCCCTTGGGGAGTAACGCATTTTAACATAAGAGCAACAGTGCATGCATGACTGGAATCCAGAAAATTTCGCCGTTTCTCTGGTTCGACGACGACGCCGAGGAAGCGGCAAAATTCTACACTTCGGTTTTCAAGAACTCGAAGGTGACGGACATAGCGCGGTATGGTGAGGCCGGCTCAAAGGCATCCGGCAGGCAGAAAGGATCGGTAATGACGGTGAGTTTTGAGCTCGAAGGGCAAAAATTCACGGCCCTAAACGGCGGTCCCGTGTTCAAGTTCTCCCCGGCAATCTCGTTCGCTGTGACTTGCGAAACGCAGGATGAAGTTGACTACTTTTGGGACAAGCTATCCGACGGCGGCCAGCAAGTGGAGTGCGGTTGGCTCACTGACAAGTACGGGGTATCCTGGCAGATCGTCCCCAAGGCACTCATAGAAATGCTAAGTGACCGAGATGCCAAAAAGTCCGAGCGCGTCATGGAGGCAATGCTCCAAATGAAGAAACTCGAAATTCAGGTGCTGCGAAATGCGTACGGAGGTCAGTAGGAAATGGACCCAGTAGTACATTTCGAAATGCCCGCGGAGGACCGAAAGCGGATGGCTACATTCTATTCTACTGTCTTTGGCTGGAAGACAGAACAGCTAGGCGAGGAGATGGGCAACTACGTGCTCGCCAGCACCACTGAAACGGACGCGAATGGGCGCCCATCAAAGCCCGGCGCGATTAACGGCGGCTTTTTCCAAAAGAGCGCCGACATGCCGATGCAGTATCCCTCGGTCGTGATCGCGGTTCAGGACATTGCAGCACACATAAGAAAAGTGCAGTCGGGAGGCGGCAAGGTGCTCGGAGAGCCAATGGAGATACCCGGTGTAGGCAGGTACGTTTCCTTTGTTGACACCGAAGGCAACAGGGTGGGCATGATCCAGCCCAAAATGACCATGTAATGCTGGCCGTATCGGGGGGTTGGCCGAATAACTATGGCGCCGGTAGATTTTCGGCCGCCAGGCATGTCGGTCCGTCGCAGCTAACGAGTGCTGAGCGCCACGAGTCGAGCGCAGCGATTTTTGAAGCCCATGGCTCGGCAGCGCTCACATTTTGTAGCTCATAGGGGTCATTGACGAGGTCGTAAAGCTCCCTGGCACTATTCTTGTAATGGAACGCATAGACATATTCTTCTGTCCGTATCGCAGAGTAGGTTGGTGTTTCAATCAGAAACCCGTTTCTCCACTGTATTGCGGGATTCTCTATCAGCGGAATGAGCGACCGGCCGTCGATAGGGATGTCGGCCTGCGCACCTGCGAGTTCTAGGAAAGTCGGAGCAAGGTCGTTGTTTATCACGAACCTGTCAATTGTCTGCGGAGCCACACCGGGGATTCTGATGTAAAGTGGCACTCCGATTGATTCTTCATAGATCCTTGTCTTTGCGCGCAGCCTGTGCTCACCAAGCAGGTATCCATTATCGGACGTAAATACAATCACGGTGCGGCCAAGCTCGGTGTTATTTACCAGAGCTGCAACTACGCGTCGTACCAGATCGTCCACTGCCCTC
>DATEEE010000052.1:0-9458 GCA_035281285.1 Nitrososphaera sp. | reverse complement strand
TCCCGAGTTTGTCCTGTTCCGCACGAGCAGGGACGAGGTGGGCGAGGCGCACCCGGAAATAGTCGAAACAGGCGCAAGCACGGGGCTCTTTGAATTCAGGATTGAGCTCGAGACCGACGTGCTAGCCTGCAGGCTTGACCGGCTGGACGACAAACGGTTCGAGGCAACAGGAGGCTCTGATCCCAGCGTCGGTGCCTGCCCAGGCGATGTCCTTATGGTGCGCTACGAGGACAACATGGGGGCCGGCGGCAGGCCGGAAGTGGTGGACTATATCTTTGAAGTGCGCAGCTGGAATCCAGAATTCACCGGTGACCAGCCGAGCTACTCTGCAGGCGAGCGCGTTACTGTTGAGATCTATGATCTGGACGCAAACCGCAACCCCGACGTGTCAGACTCACTTCGCGACGTGCGCGTCTTTTCGGAAAGCGACCCGGCCGGCCAGCAATTTTCAGCGATTGAAACTGGCAGGAATACCGGAGTCTTTAGGCTGTCTTTCATGACATCAAGCGAGGTCCAGGGCAACGCGATACTTGTCCGGGGAGTCGAGGAAGTGACGGTTCTCTACACAGACGACTACCCAGAAGATTTCAGCCAGTTTCAGGAAGAAAAGCAGTTCAGCTTTGTCATGATAATTGGTGATAATCCGGGGGAAGGGAGCCTAACGCCGTCGAGCCCTGTTGTCATTGCCGGATCGACGGCGGAGACCATCTCTACAGGTCAGCAGGTCACGCTCTCGACGCAAATATCGAGCTCTTTCACCATGGCTGCGTTTCCCTTCGTTGCAATGATGGAAGTTAGGGACTCGGCAGGGGTCACCGTGGCCCTTGGCTGGCAGGCCAGCCGCATCCAGCCGCAGGGCCAGACAGAAGTTGGCATGTCGTGGATCCCTGATTTTCATGGAGAATTCGAGGTCCGAACATTTCTCATCTCGGACCTGCAGAACCCACAGATTTTGTCTCAAGTTGCTTCTTCCGCAGTCACTGTTTCCCCGTGAGGGAACGAATTCCTGTGACTGTATTGTCTGCGTAGTGTACTCCCGCCAGACATATAGAGACTTTTTCCAGCTGATTTATATGAAAATTTCATGTCGGTTATTGTAATGGATAACCTGAAGCAGTTGCTTGTTGCAATTGCGGCACTGACCCTCTTGTTCTCAGTGGTCAGCGGCGCCAATCCTAATTATTTTGTGGATTTCAGCGCCTTTGCTGACGAGGGTGAAGAGGATGATGACAATGACAACAGCGGAGATTACGAAGGTGAAAGCGACGGAAGTGAATACACTGTTCACGCCACATTCGGCGAGAACAGCTGGGTCGGGCTTGATGTCGACGACGAAGTAGAGGACGACGAAGAGAACTCTGGCTCCGTCGAGGCCGAGCTTGAAATTGAAACCGACGGCGGCGACCTGCCGGACGGCGAGCACACTGTCGCTCTAACGTGTACAACGCCAGAGCTCAACAACGAATTTGAAGACTCGCTTGAGGTCGAGGACGGCAAGGGCGAGTTCAAGGGCGAGCTCTTGCTCAGCAACGCTACCAGCTACGACGGATGCCAAGTGGCAATCGGCGACATGGTAGTTGACCTGCCCGCATTCGCAGTCGCAGCTGGCTCTGACGATGACGACGATGACAAGGAAGAGAGAGAAGCCAACAGAGGAAACGGCCGGGGCGATGACGACGATGAAGAAGAGGATGACGATAGCGAAGCAGAAGATGACGATGAGAATGGAAGAGAGCGCGAGCATGAACGCAGCATCAGGTCAGACGACGACGGCGTAGAGATCAAAATAGAGACTGACGTCAACATGACTGACGGCACATACGATGCCAAGTTCACTTGCGACGACCCTGTAATCGACATGACAATCGAAGACTCGCTTGAAGTCGAAGACGGCGAAGCCGAATTCGAGGCAGAGCTGGACCTAGCGGTCGGCACCTATAACGGCTGCGAGATCACGTCAGGCGACACCACCATCGCAACATTTGATGCCTTCACGGTGGCTGCCGAAGAAGAGGACGACAGCAGCGTGGAAGAGAAGCGCAGGGAGAAGAGGAGAGACTTGGTATCAAACTATGACGCAGAAGGCGAGCACAAGAGGCGCGTCAATGCAAACCCAGCGAGCACCGGTGACTATGATCCTAACTGGAACTACACCCTGCTTGCAGGAGGCCTCGCAGTCCCGCATGAAGACGATGACGACCTTGCGGAAAGCTCTACCAACTCTAGCTCTTCGAACGCCACTTCAGCAGACCTGAGCGAGCAATTCGCAGAAGTCGCAATCGACATGTCGGTCTGGAAGTCAAACAGGGCTGTGATCCTGCTGAACCTCCTGAACGGAACTGTTGACGTTGGCGGCGAATTGTACAGCGTCGAGCTGGGCTATGCGCTCTACTCTACACAACATGACGTGATGAGGATAGGCGCATTTGTCAGCGACGAGTCAGGCAACATCTACAAGCTAAAGCTCCGCGGAAGTGCCGTTGGAGAGGACGCCGAATTCCCGGACGCCTCTGGAGAATCGATCGAAATGATCTTCGAGGGGAACAGCGGTCCGGCGAGGAACTCTATCGGCGGATACGAGCTCGAGCTTGAAGGCGTAGTCGAAGCTAACTAGTCACCGCATTTTTTTGCGGCACTCTTTCTCTTCTTTTTCCATTACTACAGAAAAGGGAAAATACTACCGGCAAGAATCTAGCCTGTGCCCTGCAGAGGCATTTGCACAAAGTACAAGGCTTCCAGGCAGGAGCGCGGCGGCCACTACGGCAACGGCCACAAGCGCTGCAACGAATGCGAGCTTTTTCTATCTTGGCCGGGGGCAAAGTGCCCCTGCTGCAAGCTGGTGCTCCGCACAAGGCCGCACAACACCAGGCTAAAGGCCCGGATGCGGCGCAACTGACTATTTCCCGTACCGGCGGACCCTGCGCTGGTAAGTGCGGATAGCCCTCATCAGGTCTATCTTGCGAAATTCCGGCCAGAAAACGTCCATGAACATCAGCTCGGAATAAGCGCTCTGCCAGATCAGAAACCCGCTGAGCCTCTTTTCGCCGGACGTCCTCAGGATAAGGTCAGGAGAGGGCTGCGGCAGGTGCGAAGTGTACAGGTGCGACTCGATGGTCTTGCCGTCAATGTCTTCTATTTTTATCTCGCCGCGCACGGCTTCCTGCGCTATTTTTCTTATGGCCTCCACCAGTTCCTTTTGGCCGCCGTACGCTATTGCTATGTTGAGGAACATTGTGTCGTACTGCGCCGTCGACTCTTCAAGCTTTGTCAGGATCTCCTGCAGGCTCCGCGGGAGCAGCGCGGTGTCCCCTATCGCCTTGATCTTCATCTTGCGCCGGTGCACGCGCTCGTCGTCGTACAGGCGCTGGAGCTTTATCTCCAAGAGCTTGTAGATGTTGTCGAGCTCCTCGTCCTTTCGCTCAAGGTTTTCCGTGGAAAGCACGTATAGAGTGGTGATCTTGATGCCGATGTCGTGGATCCAGTTCAAAAGCTCCTCCGCCTTGTCCGCACCGTGCGTGTGGCCAATCCCCACGTCAATCAGGTTGTACTTTGCCCACCTCCTGTTCCCGTCCAGCACGATTGCGACGTGGTTGGGAAGGGGCTGCTTTACTATCTCTGACTCTAGGTGCCTCTCGTAAAAGGTGTATATCTTGCTGACCTGGAGGAAGGTTTCCATAAGCGCCTTGCCTCCCCTGTCAATATTGGACTGGAGCCCCATCTTTCATCAGCTGTAGTAGCGTTAGCAAATTACCGGGCTCTCCATATATTTGGAATGTGTCTCTCGAGCTATATAGCGCGGAATTCAAAACGTGAGGAAGACTTCTTCCACGGGCTCCCTTACGCCCATTGCCCTGACTGACTTTTCGAATTCCCGCTTGCCGTCTGACACAAGGATCTGGAGCCTTCCGTTCCCGCTTTTTTTGGTCATCCTGTAGAACGCCAGGAACTTGCGCACGTCCCGGGCCACCGACTGCGCCGGGTCGACGAACCTGACTGTTGGCAATAGCGCGGCCAGGTACTTTTTCACAAACGGCAGGTGGGTGCTCGAAAGCGTTATCACGTCAATTTTTTCGTCTACGTTGTCCCCTAGTACTCGCGAGATCACGTCAAACGTCCTCCGCTCGTTTTCAAGGTGGACTCCATGCTCTATCAGATCGATTATCGGCGAAGCGTCGAACTTGGTAACCATGATGTGCTGCGGAACCTCCCTCCTTAGCTGGTTCTCCAGCTCTTTGCTCCTTATGGTGCCGGCAGTTGCCATGATTCCGATGTGCTTTTTCCTTGTCAGCCTGGCAGCCTCCTTGAGCGGCGGCCTGACACCAATTACCGGCAATTCGACCTGCCTCCTGACTTCGTCCAGGACCTGGACGGTCGGGGTGTTTGAAGCGACAACTACCAGCTTTGGCTTGTAGCGCGCGAGGTAGTTTATGGTGTTGACTATAATCTCCCGCAGCTCTCCGTGCGACTTGCCTCCGTAGGGAAAGTGCGCCCTGTCTGCAAAGTACAGCAGGTCCTCGGCCGGAACCTCCCTCCGGAGCTCCCGTATTATCGAGAGCGAGCCTATCCCGGAGTCAAATACGGCGACCGGGTTGTTCGTCAATGCCAGAATGGCACAACATTAGCAAAATAAATGTACACTTTATTGAAATTCATGCATTATTTTTGCGTACAATCTGCCAGATCTGGGAGTGCAACTTTTAAAAGAGGCGGCCAACAAGCGCGAGAGAACAAAAATTGAGTATTAAAGCCGCAGTCGTAGTCGCCACAGGAATAGTGCTTGTGGCCGCGCTGGTGCGCATTTTCGCCTGACTGTTCGACGATCAAGGAACAATCTCACAGATCTGTTGACAACAAGTCCAGTTTGCCTACACATCAATTCTTTTTAAAGATGCATGTTATGGCAAGGTGAAAATGATGGAACAAGCCGATCGCGTCAAGTACTGCCACCCAGAGTACAGCGACGAAGAGATCGACGGCCTCATAAAGTACTTCCGCTTCGAAACTTACGTCCACCTGCTGGACTATTTGAGGAAGCACAAGAAAAGCGACTGATCCTCTGGAGCCTGCCTCAAGATGTTTTAATACCCATCGCAGCAACTAGACCCATGCCACAGCTATTTGGAGTCTTTGCGTTCCACAGCCCAGAGTCGTGCCCACTCAACAACACTGCGAGCAGGGAAAAGTTCCTTGAGATCGGAGACAAGATAAAGCCCACTCTCTCAAAGCACAGAATCTCAAAGCTGCACGGCTTTTACATGTCGGTGCTCGAGCACGAGTGGGTCATAATCGTAGAGGCAGAGTCCGCGCACGATATCGAGGCTTTCTGCATTGAAGTGGGAATCTCGGCAACGAGCACTGTCAAGATAGTCCCTCTCAACAATTTCGACGTCGTCATACAAAAGATCAGGGCGTCGGCAAAAAAGTAGTTGAGCTCTACGATCGCAAAGTTTAGCTGACCGCTACAATAATGGCACGCGCGATTTCTTGCAATGTCACTGCTAGGCCAGATAAGGATCGTCCACAGCGTCGGGCGCGTCAGACAGATTAGCCACGCGCCGCAATACGTCAAGGGTCTCACATACGACAGGCTGCACCAGCGATTTGAGAGGCCGCACCACGCGCTCGGCAATAGGTACAGAAACCCGGTCGCAAGAGTATACGACAGAATACTGGACGCGCTGCAGAGCGCTGCAAACCCGATACGCAGCTTTGAAAGCCTCCTGAGAAGAATAGAGATCTCGATCAAAATTCGTCCGCAGTAGGGCTACTGGTTCTTCCTAACCTGGTCCACTACGCTGCCGGTCGGGATCTGGTCCAGCGCAAGGAATTCTACTGAATCGACTCGCGCGAATTCAGCAAGCACGTCGAATTTTTGCGGCCGCGTCAGGTCATGCCAACCAAACTTCAGGTATGCCTTGCCTCCATAGTTTGCCTTGAACTTGTGCATGCTGTCTAGGCTGGAAAATGACCTGTAAAGCGCATGGTTTATCCGGTCTGGGGCGAGCTGGCGCGGATACGCCACAAACTCATATTTTGTCGGGTGCTCCACGAACACGATGTGGAATGCAGGGACTCCCCGCCCTTGGCTTTCTGTGACCTTTGCCCAGGCGCCCTGGGCGTTGCGCCTCTGGTCGAAAATCGGGGCGATGACGTGCTGGCTTGGGTCGCCAAAATAGCCTATTCCCATAAACTCTGAGAACCTTACTATCGGGGCGCTCTGCAACGGGTGAAAGCAGGCACTCCACTTTATATCTAGCTTGGCAGTTTCCAAAAAGAGCGCGGAATTCTTAAATAAATCCTAATGGAGACACTCATATGAAGGCAGCCTCCAGAAGTTTGTCACATAAGATAGCTCTTTTTGCTGCAGCCTGCACCCTTTTGATCTATCCAATCGGTGCTTCTAACGTGTCGACCCCTGAAGCGTACGCGCAGTCCGGTCCCGGTCCAGATTGGAACGAATATTCGAATTTCTACATGGGAGTCGAGCTGCAGTATCCTTCAGACTGGTTCAGGGACGGGGAATTTCTGGAGTACATGTTTGACATGACTTTCTTATCAGAGCTGGAAAATGATGACGACGAGTACAACGAAAGGCTGATTCTTGTTGTTGAAAAAGTACCTTCAGACTTCAGTCTGTCCGAGTATGAAGAAGGCCTCATCGATACTCTGCGGGAAGAAAGTGAATTCTCGATCGTCGGCTCAGGCACGCAGGGTACTCTCGCTGGGTACGCAGCCCGATCAATAACATACACATCTTATGCGCAGTTGGACGACTTGAACCTAAAGTCGAAGGTCGTCTGGACGGTGGTGGAGGACAGGGCATACGTCCTGCATGCGTACGCCCAGAGGGAAAAGTACGACGACTATGTTGACACTTTTGACGCGATTGTTAGCACTTTCAAGATCACCGATACGTCCCCTGATGAGCCGACGCCGTCATACACAGCATTCACGGCTTCCGGGGATCTGTTCCGAATCGACAGGCCCTACACTTGGTACGTCGCCTCGCTGCAAGAAGAGCTTCCCACGGATGACAGCGTGGTGGCATTCTATTCACCATGGCATGGCTATGTCTTTGACGGCGGTGTCATCCATATCACCCGGATCGATGGTCTGGCAAGTGGCACAACGCTGCAGCGCTACAGCGAAGAAACTCTTGACGGCCTAAGAGAACTAGAGGACTTTGAACTGATTGACTCGAGCGAGTTCGAATTTTCCGGCCAGCCCGCACGCCAAATAACTTACACTTGGAGGATGGGAGACGATATAATCCGTGCCGCGGAAGTCTGGGCGCTCGTGGGCAGCAATGCATATCACATGTCCGCATCCGTTGAGGACGTGATTTTTGAAGGCTACACGCCGGTCTTCAGCAGGGCAGTAGAAAGTTTCGAATTTCTCGGCGGAGCCGGGGCTGGCAGCGTCGAAGATGGGCCAGGCGACTCTGGCGAGCAGGAATACCTCCAGTACGAAAGTTCGGATTACGGGATCAGCATGAAGTACCCGTCGGAGTGGTTAAAGCTGGAGCCGGAAGACTTTGCCGTGATCTTTACGGCCCCTGGCGACTTTGGGGGAGACCTCTATTATGAAAATGTGATAGTAGGCGTAACCGATTCGCCGATAAAGTTGAGCATGGACGAATACACCAAGCTGAACATCGCGAGCATGCGGTCCGAGCTGGAGGATCCTGTCGTGCTCGAGTCAAAATCCGCCACGTTGGGAGGCCACAGCGCCCATCAAGTCGTCATGACCGGCACACTTGAGGAAATTGACGTCAAGATGTTTGCCATCTGGACCATGGTGGAAAACCGGCAATTTTTCCTGTTGTTTAGCAGCGAAGAGGATCGGTATGACGAATACACCGATGTCCTCATGGCCATGATATCGTCCTTTGAAATAGACGAGACCAAGCTGGAAACGGGCTACATCCTCTATTCCAGCAAAGAGCTGGGCATGAAGGCCCAGTACCCTGCGAACTGGCAGATCACTGAAACCCCGGAGGACGGCAAGCCTACCGCTGTAACCTTCTCCGACAAGAGCCAGTACAGGTACTTTTCGATGGGGTTGCAGCGAACCCTTCTGGCCGTGAGCTTGGAAGAGTTTTCGACGACAATTACTGAAGGGCTAGCAAAAGACAGCGATTCATTCCGGCTGGTCGAAAGCACCCCAGCCGAACTTTCAGGCTACCCGGCGCACAAGATTGTCTATACCATGTTCTTGGACGTCCCACAGGGCGCAACCCCTGACATACAGCCTGTTTCCTACGTGAGCAGTGAATCAAGCGTCCAAGTAAAGTCTGCCATATATGTGACACAGGTGAACGGGATCGCCTACACCGCCAGCTTTGGCACAACGGCGACGGGATACCTAGATTTCATAGGGACCGCGAACAGGATGCTTGACTCGGTCGTAATCAATGCAGAGGATGTCACGGAGAAGATCTCGGCAAGATACTCAGATCCGGCAAGCTCGCTTTCTTTCGAGGTTCCAACCGGATGGACCGGGTATCACTCCACAATAGGCAATGTGACAGCCGTAGGCTTGCTGGGAGAGATCCAGTCGCGGCCAGACCTTGACGGATCCATGATCTGGATTCTTGTTGAGAACCTGACAAGCGTACTGGAAAGAAGCGAAAATGAATCGGGCGATGAAGGTAATTGCACTCCCTACAGGGACTCGTACTTGGTTCAGGCCACTGCGGAACTCCAGATGACTTGGTATTCAATGGAATGTAATTTCTATGGGATGGAAGTGATTTCAAAGAGCTATTCTCTCTACACCACAAAGGATGTCATTTCTGTAACCCTGTTTGCCGAGGACCGCGATTCATTTGACCGGGCAATCCCGGAGCTCGAAAAAGTGATAAAGTCCATGGAAGCGGAAAAGGCGATAAACGCTTTCAATTCGGACAGGTACGACCACCTATTTGGAATAACGTCTCTCAATCAGACGGTTTCAGCAAGGAATACGACACAGACCGTGCACTTTAGTACAAAATCCAATATCACTGACATCCTGTTTGACGAATCGAACAAGACACTGTCTTTCAAGGTTGATGGAAAGACCGGAAGTTCCGGATTTGTTTCAGTCGAAGTGAGCGACATCCTTGAGGGACCGTACGCGGTGACTGTCGACGGCGTGGCTACCGAGGACTTTCACCTATCACACAACGAGATCGACGATAAAGTCTCAGTATATGTGAATTACAAGCATAGCGTGCACGACATCGCGATCACTGGTGCGACCGTCGTTCCGGAATTCCCGGCAGCCGGCCTTGTACTACTTCTAGCAGGTTCTGCAATCTCGCTTAGCGTCATTTATGGGAGAAAATTGCAAAACTAGGCAGGTCATGGCCTATCTCGGCCAATTCGGCACGTCAGGGCTGCACACGGTTAGTCCAACCAGCAGCAGTCGTTATATTCCTCCAGAGCGGGTATCAGCACATGTTCACGCGAATAGGG
>DATEEE010000051.1:0-5749 GCA_035281285.1 Nitrososphaera sp. | reverse complement strand
GTCGAGAAAATCTTTAATGACGTTTTTTCAACCAAGGAAAAAGTAATCACGGAAGAACTTGCTAAGCAAGTTTTGGCGGAGTACGGCGTTAAGGTCCCAAAATATGCCCTGGCAAAGAACCAGTCCGATGCAGAAAAGATGTCAGAGGAGGTGGGATTTCCGCTTGTCGCCAAGATTGTCTCTCCACAGATTTTGCACAAGACGGACGTCAAGGGAGTGAAGGTGGGAATTACGACAACTGCCCAAGCAAAGGAAGTGTTTACAGACATGCACGGAAGGCTTTCCGGAAAGTACAATGTCAAGGGAGTGCTTCTTGAAAAGATGGCAGCTCCCGGCGGCATAGAGCTCATCGTTGGCCTTCAGAATGACTCGCAGTTTGGTCCAGTAATCATGGTCGGCATAGGTGGCATTTACACGGAGGTTTTCAAAGACGTTTCTTTCAGGGTCCTGCCCATTACAAAGGACGACGCCAAGAGCATGATTGAAGATCTGAAGGGGAACAAGATCCTCAAGGGCTTCAGGGGCATGGCTCCCGTTGACATGGACATGCTTGCCGACGCCCTGGTCGCCATAGGCAGGTTCGGCACAGAAATGGCTCCGTATTACGAAAGCATCGACTTTAACCCGGTGATATTCTACGAAAAAGACTACGTCGTTGTTGACGCCAAGATCCTTCTCAGAGATAAGCCAGATCTAGAAGTGATATCAAACGCTCAGCCGGATTCAGAATACATGGATCTCTTTTTCAACGCCAAGTCAGTTGCACTGATCGGTGCCTCGCCAGAACCAGGCAAGGTGGGCAATTCAGTGCTTGAGAGCCTCGTGAAGCACGACTACAAGGGAAAGGTCTTTCCGGTCAATGCCAAGGGCTACCCGGAGATAATGGGCATCAAGGCATACAAGAGCATCGAGGAAATTCCCGACAAAGTCGACATTGTCGTGGTAACAGTTGACCTCAAATTCGTGCCCGACTTGCTAAAATCCGCGGCCAAGAAGGACATTCATAATTTCGTAGTTATCTCGGGCGGAGGCAAGGAGCTAGGAGGCGAGCGGGCAGCCATCGAAGCTCAGGTAAAAGAGCTCTCGAAACAGTTGCGGATCAGGATAATCGGCCCCAACTGCATTGGCATGTTTAACGGCCAGAATCGCCTCGACTGCGCGTTCCAGGGCCACGCCAGGATGATACGGCCAAAGAACGGCAACGTAGCATTCCTTTCGCAAAGCGGCACTGTCGGGATTGCTTTCATGGAGAGTTCTGATGCCTTTGGCATGAGCAAGATGATTTCGTACGGCAACCGGTCGGATGTCGACGAAGCCGACATGATTTGGTATCTTTCCGAAGATCCGCAAACCAGCGTAATCGGCCTCTACGTAGAGGGTTTGGGCGACGGGCGCAAGTTCATGAATACGGCAAAGCGGGTTGCAAAGGAGAGGCGAAAGCCGATTATTGTTTTCAAGAACGGACGGTCCGCCAGAGGCGCCAAGCAGGCGGCATCACACACCGGCTCGCTTGGCGGGTCGTACGGTGTGGTGAAGGGCGCGCTTGATCAGGCAGGAATAATCGCAGTCGACAGCTATGAGGAGCTGACCGCAAGTCTCAAGGCGCTTGCGTGGCAGCCAACGCCCAGCGGGGGCAGAGTTGCAATGGTGACAAACGGCGCAGGCCCGATCATTGCCGCGATTGACAATTTTGAGCGTCTAGGTCTTCAGGTTGCCGAAATTAGCGAAAAATCGATAAAGTCATTCAAAGAGCACTACCCTCCCACTTATGTAATCGGGAACCCGTGTGATATTACCGGTTCTGCCAACGCGGACGACTATAGATTTGCGATTCAGACTTTCATGGATGACCCTAACGTTGACATAATCATGCCCTGGTTCGTCTTCCAAGATGACCCGCTGGAGGAAACCATAGTGGACGTGCTCGCTGATTTCGAGAAGCAGAAAAAGAAGCCTATCCTGGTTGGTGCGATGGGCGGCCCGTTCACGAAAAAGATATCCCAGAAGATAGAAGACGCCAACGTGCCTGTGTACCACTCTGTCATAGAGTGGGTTACGGCTGCTGGCGCTCTCAACAGGTGGGCTAAGGTAAGCGGGAAGGCAAAATAGCTTAAGTCCCAACGCAAGTTAAATGATTTAAATTAGAATTCATAGGAATGTCGGCAATTGGCGCAAGGGCAGCAAGAGGCCAGAACCGCATTTGGGTTCCTTTTCTTTTGTGTTGCATTGGCCGTTAGCGCAGGTGCAGTAATTTCAGAACTCGCATATCTCGCTTCGGCCGAGCTCTATGTTTACGCCATAATTTGGCTGGCTAGCTTTGGTGCAGTATTTGGCGGAGCCTACCCAAAGTTCCGCAAGGTCGGTTCTTCGATAAAACGTCGGATGAAGGGCAGTGCCAACTGGGGTCTTGGTGCAAAGTCGCTCAACGCCGTTTGCTGGGCAGGACCATTCCTTGCAATTCCAGTTTTCCCGGCTTTGTACCAGTACCTGATACTTGTTGGGATTGGCCTTGGCAACCTTTCGACGTACCTCATGATAAAGAGGTTCAACCACAGCGACAACCGCGAACAGTTGGTAGTTGCATCGGTTTCACTGGCCTCGATACCAGTGGCTCTCGTGATAGATACGACAATCTTCGCTGCAAGTCAAGACATTGCAGTCATGTTATCTAGAATCCTTATCGCAGCTTCGTATGCTGCCGGTGGCATTTTTGCATACTCAGGGTCCACCGGCACTGCTACGCAGCAGCTAAACCACTGAGCCCTCAGTTCCCCCAGCGTTGGCGACTATTCCCTGTCTGGGGTATCGTTGCGTTTCGGTGGGCACCAAAGGCCTGATTGGCTAAAGAAAAACCTGCGTTGCCTTTACCGGCCATCTTAATGAAAGAACAGCATTTCCCATACTGCTTGACTTACGGGAGTCGATGTTTACATCGCCAAATTCGCCGAGAGGCGGGCTTGCCAGGCCATGTCGGGTACACCGGTCTAGAGTGGAGTTCGTGACATGCAACTATATTTAAAAACAAAAAACAGTATATTTGGCAATGTCTGAACCGGAGGCATCTACAGCCGTTATCGACCTTGAGGGGAACTATCGCACAATTGATGTGGAGCTCCCCGAAGTAGAAGAGGTCCCAGAAGCGCCGGTAAAGAGCCCGATAGTGGTTCCAAAGGAAAAACCGAAGGAAAAGCCACAGAAAAAGTCAAAGCCTGAGGCTCAGACCAAGATTGCCGAACTGAAGGTTCAGCACAAGAACAAGATTCAGGAAATTCTGAAAAAGCACGCCGAGGAAAGACGGGAGCTTCAAAAAGAAATTAAGGAACAGGCCAAGCGCAGCAGAGAGGACCTTGGCAAAGCGCTGAAGCAGACCGAGAAGATTTACACGGTTCAGCTCGAAAAACTTAGGCAAGAGAGCGAGACCCGAAATGTAAAGCTCCAGAACGAACTTGAAACCTTCCTCGCGGTAAAAATGGGGGAGCTTCAAGAGCACAACTCACAAATAGTTACGAATGACAGCCAGGAACGAATTGAAAAGCTGCAGGAATGGCTGCATGGCGAATTCGTCACCGAACTTCAGAACAAAACGAACGAGCTAGAGCAGACAAAGGCCGCCTCCGACACGCAGGTTCAGAACCTGGTACACGAAGTCGACAGGAAGAACCACGAAATTCTATCACTAAAGAACAAGATAAAAGAAATTTCCCAGCATGTCAAGAAAGGTCTGAGGGAGGAAATTTACGATGAGATGGGCTTTACAGATGATGACGAGGATCACGACCGTTCAGGCAAGAAAAAGAAAAAACCCCAGAAAATGGGCTTCTTTGCTAGGCTTTCAAAAATGTAACTGAGACTCCAAACGATCGCAACTATGCTACTGGGCATCCGTTTTGATCTATAATACAGCTCGGAGTGCACTGAGAGATGTGGAAGCGGGCCCGGTGGGCTTCGATCCCACGACTTCCGGCTCTCTTCAATCGAACTTAGAAGGCAGGCGCTCTGTCCATGCTGAGCTACGAGCCCGCTGTTGCGCTGCACTCGCAGTTCTGAGCGACGGCGCACATGGCAAGAAAAACTCGACTTATTCCTTTATAAAATGTTTATTTCGAACATGAGATTCATCTCAAACTGTTTGTTTGAAAGATGGCTCGGCTAACCTTATTAGCGCGAACATCACACCATTGGATATGAATTGTTTATCGAAAATTATAGAATTTACATCAAAATGCTTTCATTAGTGAAAATGCCATACCGAGAAACTATAATAGCTAGGCAGGGGAATGAAGATTGTTAACATAGTGACATCCAGATGACTCAGAACGATATTAACGAACATTCTCCTTCGGAACTCTCGCCGAACGCCCTTTACAAGTTTTGGACGGAATCAATGAAGCTTCCAACTATTGGCCCAATGTTTGCGTTTTCAAAAGAGTTCACCGATTATGCAAATGACATAGTCAACCTTGGCAAGGTCATGTCAGAACTCAAAACACAAAACGACAACTATTGGGCTATGATGGGCGCAGCGTTTGCGAAGGCCTCGAAGCTCACAATCGAGAACTCGCCAAAACAGCTAATGACAAAAGAAGACTTTGAAAATTACAGGCGGGCGATGATTGAGGCCTTTGAGGATACATTTACAGAGCTTTTTTCGTCATCGGAGTTTTCTGTTGCTTACGGGAAGGTCTTTAGCACCCAGCTTGACTTTTCAAAGGCCCTGCAAACTATTGCAGAGCGCAATTCAAAGATATTGAACCTGCCGACAAGAGCAGAGATTGACGAAATCTTGAAAGACGTCCACGAGCTTAGAAAATCCGTCCGAGATTTGAGAAAGGGAATGGAGGCACTACAAAATGACAGAACAAGAATCGATTCGGCCTGACCAAAAGCAAGAGCGCCCGGATGCAGGCGTGCCTCAGCCACAGGCACCTCCCCCACCTGAAGCCGTGAAGAAAACCGAAAAGAAAGATGAAAAGAAAGAGATCATCAGTTCCGAGGAACTAAAGGAAATCTATAGGAGAGTTGAAAAGACAAGGTCAGTGCTTCACACTGCAGGAAACATAGAAGTCGGCCAGACGGCATGTGAAGTCCTGCTGGAAACTCGTGCATTTAGGCTACTGCACTACCAACAAATGGTCAGCAAGACTGTCAGGACTCCTATTCTCGTTGTTTACGCGCTAATTAACAAATCATACGTCTTGGATCTTCAGCCCGACAAGAGCTGGATCAAGAGCCTACTGAGTCAGGGCTTCGATGTGTATCTCGTGGACTGGAAGGCTCCGACTTCGGCCGACAAGTACGTGTCATTTGACGATTACGTGAACTGCTACATAGATGACTGCGTGGATATTGTACTCAAGCGCAGCAAGACGGACAAGCTCACACTCCACGGATATTGCATGGGAGCAAGCATGTCAGTGATGTATACTACTCTGCACGAAGAAAAAGTCAGAAACCTTGCAGTTATTGCCCCGGTGATTGACACAGAAAAAGACACCACGGTTATCGGGAACCTTGCCAAAAACATGGATGTCAACAAGATGCTTGAAGTTGCCGGAAACCTCCCGTCCGAACAGCTGTATGCATGCTATTCAGCGCTCAAACCATTCAAGCAAGGAGTAAACAAGTACTACAATCTGGTGCAGAATATCGATAACGAGCAATTCGTTGGCAACTTTTTGCGAATTGAAAAGTGGCTTTACGATACGCCTCCGATAGCCGGTGAGACTTTCAAGCAGTGGATTGCAGATAT
>DATEEE010000050.1:0-3045 GCA_035281285.1 Nitrososphaera sp. | reverse complement strand
GATAGAGGTGGTGTCGTCCTGAACGTAATGCCTGTCATTCCTGTCGACCCTTGTTCCTTCCGGACCCAGGACTGAAATGCTGCTATAGTCCAGCTCGATTGCTTCGGAAAAGAACACACTCACTTCTGTTGGAGCGGACCTGACACTTTCAAACGCTCTTGGCTCAGAGTCAACGTACACGGGGTGTGCAGACGCCTGCTGGATGGGGCCGACTGCAGACAGCGCAAGAAGTGCTGCGAAAATCGAGAGCGCAGAGAAGTAAAGGTACCTTGCGCCTGCTTGGCCCATGTGTGAATAATGCCTTGTACGATATTTGACTCTTGCTTAATTGGTGGTACAACCACCGAAACTGGTAGCTCCGACAAAACGATTCGCGCAGTGCTGGAAAATATTCCGGGCTGCCAACGACTCTAGGACTAGTACAAATACCGAATTACTGATAAAGATTATTAGTATTGCAGGCGAATTTCAACTTGATGAATAAAGCCGCCAGCCTGCTTCTGGCAGTACTTGTAGCTTACATGGCTATCTTTGGCAGCCAACAGCTTCCTGCGTTTGCCCACAATGAAACGATCGTGGGCGATGTCAAGATAGTAGGCGGCTGGGTCGACGAGCCGCCACTTGTCGGCCAGCTCAACGGCATCGAGCTCCATATAACAGTCAACTCGAGCGGCGAGCCCATCACGAACGCCGTCGGGCAGGTGGAAGTGAGGGTGCAAAAAGGTAGCGTTACAAAGGTCCTGACATTTCTCCCGGCTGAGGAGAGGGGAGTTTACACAGCCGACATCATTCCCACGCAGACAGGACAATATGCCATAGTATTCCGCGGCACGATAGCCGGACAGGCCATTGACAAGCAGATAGAGATCGAAGATGTGGGCGACACGCGGACTTTGGAATTCCCGCCAGCCCAGGGCAGCAACCCCATCTCCGAGGAATTGATCGAACAGCTTCAGGGCGTAATTGCGGACCTGAACTCTCAGGTCGAGCAGGCTACTCTGGCGTCTGAAGAAGCTGTAGAGTCTGCGCGGGCAGCAACGCAGGCCGCATCGGAACTGAGGGAGTCGGCAGATCGAGCCTACCTTTTCGGCATGGTGGGCGTGGGTGTCGGTGTTGCCGGCGTCGCGATTGGCGTCATCGCACTTTCAAAAAGAGAGTCAAAGGCTTAGAATACTCGCAGCTTTCTTGTCACCGCTATGGTGCTCCCAAAAACTGCGGCCATCAGCCCAACCATTCCTGCCGGAAACTCTGGTACAACTCTTACAGGAAACACTGCGTTTTCGTCAGTTGGGATCAACGTGGGGCCAAAGCCGAGCCCCAAAATGTGAATTTCAACTTCGTACTCGCCTGCTTGTTCAAAGTTGTAGGGGACGAATATCGTTCCTTCTACATTATGGATCAAGGACTGACCTGTCTGCTGCGCAGCGCTGAAAATCACCTGGCCCTCCTTTAGGATCCTCAGGTCATAGTCCTGGTGCTCGTGCAACGTTTCGGTCCCCGGATTGAGGAACCTGACGTTGTACTGCACGGACGTGGAGTTGGACTCGATCGGCTCGAGCCAAATGTCAAGAGAGCCCTTGCTGGTTGTCTTTATCATGCTGTTTTCCTGAGCGAATGAAGGCGGAACGCCAAGGATGATGAAAGTCATCGCTACTACGGCGAGCAGAATGAAGTGGGGCTTCATCATCATCATTGATCCCTAGACCTAAATAAATTGGTGCCGGTGAGCCTCATGACTGCCACGCAAATAGCAGCCGCAACACCTGCGGCAATTCCAAATATCGCCGGAAATTCAGGTGTCACCTGGAATGTGAAGGACGCATTTTCACCGAGCCCTTCGATGTCCTCTATCAGGATCGTATGAGGACCCGTTTCTCCAAAGCTGAACCTCTGCTCTGAAGAAACTTGGTCGACTCGTCGCAGGATTTGCTCTCCGCCCTCGCCTTGTACCACCCTAAAGTCGTACCTGATATCCTCCATAACTGTGCCCGTCACGGACTCTATGAAAGTGATTGAGAAGGTGTTGTCCCTTCCGATATCATTAGGTTCCCATTCGATGGAAACGAGAAACGTGCCCTGGTCGCTTGTCTCCTCCATTACGATCTCTTGCTGCGCATTCGCGGATTCCGCTCCGAGGACCGCCGCAAGGACAAGAATGTATATCGAGATGAATTTCAACTAATCGTAACGATTTCGCTTCATCGGTAATAAAGTTTGGCTGAAATTAAGAAAAAGGGAGGGGATCAGACCCTTCCGGAAAAGCCCGGCAGGCTTCCCTTTGAGAATCTAGTGTACCCCGCGATTGCAGCTATCGTGATTCCTAGCACCAGAGCAGCTATCACTGGGAACTCTGGAACGACAAATGATCCCATGATATCAACTTCGGTTTCGCCTTCAGGCACCACTACGCTCACCCTCGTTGCAGTATCGGTTGTTTCGATTATACTGACTCCCTCGCCCTCGACGACACCGTCGATCATGGTTTTCGGAAGTGTCAGCTCTGCTTCGCCTGCGGTGTCGAATATCACGGTGACTGACTTTTCATCCGGGTCGATTTCCAATCCAGTTGCCGTAGAAGTTTCTGAAGTGGCGCTCACTTCATAGGTGTTGCCGTCTAGGGTAGCGGACGCGGTAGATTCTATTGGAGTGGATCCATTGCCTCCGTCGCCACCAACGATAACAGTTCCTACCATGGTGGGATGTAGGGTGCAGTAGTATGGGAACTCCCCAGCTTCAGCAAATGTAAAGCTCATCGTCGCTGATGGCCCAAGATACACGGGTTCTGCCGCAGTTCCGCCAAACAGACCTGTTGGTCCGCCTGACGCGGTTCCTGAGGTCGCCGTGTGAAGCGTACCATCTCTATTTGTCCAGATTACCGTGTCGCCAACGTTCGCCTGAACCGGATTCGGCGAGTAGGCATCGTCGGTCTTGGAGATTGATCCTGCTGTGATGTCCACGGGGACATCGGCTGCAAAAGCTGTCAAGGGCACCGTAAATATTGCGGCGAGAACCGCTACGAGCCCTGAAGCGACTGCAATTCTCGAA
>DATEEE010000049.1:0-6058 GCA_035281285.1 Nitrososphaera sp. | reverse complement strand
ACGACGACTGCATTTCTGTTCAGCGCAGCAAACACCTTTCCCACCGCGAGCTGGCACGGGATCTATTACGACGCGTCAACCCTTGTCATTACGTTTGTGATCCTCGGCAAGTATCTTGAAATCAAGACAAAGAGCAGGACGAGTTCGCTTATCCGGAAAATGATAGAGATGCAGCCCAAGACGGCGATCGTGAGGCGCCCAGACGGGACTGAAGTAGAGACTGCTGTCGAGCAGATCAGGACTGGGGACATTGTTATAGTAAGACCAGGCGAAAGAATTCCGGTGGATTCTGTGGTAGTCCAGGGCGACTCGACCGTGGACGAGTCCATGATAAGCGGCGAGTCAGTACCGAGACGCAAGGTAGCGGGCGACTCTGTTGTAGGTGCAAGCATCAACAAAGAAGGGGCCCTGGTCCTGAAGGCAACCAAGGTCGGCTCTGACTCTTTCCTCGCACAGGTGGTGAGACTCGTCGAAGATGCAATGGGACGAAAACCCCCGATTCAAAAGCTGGTGGACAGAGTCGCAGGGAATTTTGCATTTGCTGTCATGGGTCTGGCAGTGGCCGCGTTTGTAGGTTGGATAATCTTTTCGGGGGGCAGCGTATCTTCGTCGTTGATCCCTGCGGTGGCGATCCTTGTCGTCGCATGCCCATGCGCCCTCGGTCTGGCCACTCCGACTGCGATAATAGTGGGGATGGGCAAGGGAGCATCGAACGGAGTGCTGTTCAAGAGCGGTGAGGCGATCGAGATCCTCAGCAAAGTCAGAATTGCAGTGTTTGACAAAACGGGCACCCTTACGGCAGGGAGACCCGAAGTCACCGATGTCTTGCCTGTACAGGAAGTGGTTGCGCCAGGACATGACGTTCAGCGAAGTTCGGAACTCCGCGCGCTCGAGCTGGCAGCCATTGCCGAGCAATGGTCGGAACACCCGCTTGCCAAGGCCATCGTGGCGGCCGCAGCTACCCAAGGTGTCAGACCAACCGACGTGGACGACTTTCAGGTAACACCGGGTCTCGGAGTCACCGCTTCATCCAAGGGCAGCAAGATAGTGGTGGGAAGTCCAGCCTTTATGGAAACGCTAGGCATCAGCATAGGAGAGTCGACCGGGCAGGAAATTGAACGGCTTCAGCTTGAAGGCAAAACGGCCGTTGTCGTGTCTGGAGACGGAGCTGTCGCTGCAGTCATTGGACTGCAGGATGCCCCGAAGCCGGGCGCAAAGGAGGCAATTGACCGGCTAAGGGCGCTTGGAGTCGAACCTGTGATGCTGACAGGAGACAACCAGAAGGTAGCCAACGTAGTCGCTTCGCGGTTAGGAATTGAACGGGTATACGCAGGAGTTCTTCCTTCCGGCAAGGTCCAGGTAATCAGGGATCTGCAGCAGAACAACATGGAGAAGGTAGTCATGGTGGGCGACGGTTTTAACGACGCGCCTGCACTCACTGCGGCTGATGTCGGCATTGCCATGGGCGCAGGGACGGACCTTGCGATCGAGGCCGGCAATATCGTCCTGCTCCGCAATGACATCAACGACGTTGTCGCTGCAGTCCAGATCGCCCGAAAAATAGTTTCGAAAATTAAGCAGAACATCGTCTATGCGTTCATGTACAACGTGATCTTAATTCCAGTGGCAGGGCTTGGTCTCCTTTACCCTGCCCTAGCAGGGCTGGCCATGGCCGCGAGCTCTGTTTCTGTCACGGCTAGTTCGCTGGCATTGAAGCGTTGGAAACCAAAGAAATAAGTCGGGTGTAATTAACCCAGCTTCATCGTAATTTCTTCGCCGTTCCCTATCGGAACTGTGACGGTTTGGACAAGTGGGTTACGCTTAACGTGGGTAGAGAACTTTTTCATGATCGGCCTGAAGTGCTCTGGATAGAGCATGTTGTCGGTTGCGATAATCCCGCCCTTTCGCACCATGGGAAGCACGAGGTCAAAGTACTCGATCACGTTTTCCTTGTCCGCGTCTATGAGCACAAAGTCAAACGAATTCCTTGAACGCTCTAGCCTGCGAAGAATCTCTAGTGCCCTTCCGTGCTTTATCCGGGTTATACTATCTGTGCCTGCTTTCTTGAAATTCGCGGTTGCCCATTTTATTTTTGCAGGATCTGCCTCTACGGTCACGATCGACGGCCTTCCTCGTGGCTTGGAAAGGAGAGCGTCGGCAATCCACAGAGTGGAATACCCTGAGGACGTTCCGATTTCAAGTGCGCGCCTTGCACGGATTGACTTCAGCAGAATCGAAAAGAACGCCCCCGTGTCAGAGGTTATCGCGGACATTTGACGACCTGGCGGGATTTGCGTTCGGGAGTGTTTTTGCCTCTGTGACTCTCGCTCAAGAGTCGCTAGTACGCGCCTAATCCTGTTGTTCAACAGTCTTTTCGGGCAAAGTGGGGTATTTCAACTTGATTTGCGTCTTGCTCAGCGAGACTAGGTTGACCTTCTCTGCTTCCTCGTTTGCCTCTATCACGGAGGCCCGCTGCCTGTAGAGCTGTGATTTCCGAGATAGGATTACGTTAATGATCGCATCTTTTGTAGAATTCTGGCCATCGTCGCCTTCAGCAGTCAAGCCGTTCTGCTAAAGGCAATGTCACTTTTAATCGTTGCACAGAATCCACTTGTCAACACTTTTTATCAAGATGACCGCTAGGATCGGTGATGAAGGCGCAACAGCTTGACAACCCTGATCTCGGCAAGCCCATAATGATAGCGGCCATGCAAGACATGGGAAACGTCGGGAGCATTGCTATCGATTTTATCAACAAGAGTCTGCAGACCAGGCCTTTGCGCAGCGTCTTTCCGCCGTTTCCAAACTATGTTGTCGACAACGGAGGCTACATTGAATTCGAACGCCACAAGTGGGAGTACAGGTATAGCGACAATCTAATTATATTCGGCGGAGGAATTGGGCAGCCGGAGACTCACCAGGATCTTTACGACCTCTGTCAGGACGTCATCGATGTTGCGAAGAACTATTCGGTCCAGCTCATCTACACGCTGGGCGCCTTTCACACGAGCAGGGATTTCGGCAGGTCGCCGGAGACACTCGTCACTGCAACATCACAGGAGCTCACTCAGCGAATGGTGTCGATTGGATTCAAACCTACTCCTGGCTCATCTCTCATTACCGGCTTTAATGGCCTTGTGCTGGGCTACGCAAAGGAAAGCAAGCTGCAGGGGATCGGGCTCTTTGCAGAGATTGACGATCCCAGGGTTCCCCAGTACAGGTCTGCGAAGAGCCTTCTACTTGCGCTTGAAAAACTCACGTATCAGAAATTAAGGGGCATGCAGGAGCTAGACGAACTTGCAGGAATGGTCGACAATGAGCTGGAGAAAACCAAGGGTTCACACAAGTAGTTTCAATTTCCGATCTGGATTCCAGAATCTGTCCGTTCCAGCTTTCTGCAAATCATCCTGAACGAGTCCAGCACGTCCAGCTCGATAACTCCTGGCAGGTGCTTGATGTTTGCCGCATAGTTATTCAGCACAAACAAATCCCCCACCCGGGTCTCTATTTCAATTCCTGCAGTCTCAAGGTCATCGTGGGCAGACTTGTTTGTGACAACTAGGAGGCCGGCTACTTTTTCCTGGGTTGGAGTTTCGAGCCGGTACCGTCCAGACCTGACCGAGTCCTGGATCATGCCGCAAAGCTGGGAGATCTTCACTTTCGGATGGATGGCGCCACGACCATCTTAACCTTTGCCGCTGCGGACGCGGCAAGGTTAATGGCTGACGACCACTTCTTCAAGGCTTCTGAAGGACCTGCGGAAAATCGGGAACGATCCTGTCTTTACTATTACCAAAGCGTCCGGGTCCGTCTCCGGCGGTAGCATCGCAAAGCCAACCCCGCCTGGGCTTATATCGAGTTCGTCTGTAGACACGCCCTGCCATACAAGCTGCCTTGCTCCCACCCGGATCCTGCATGAATTGGCTGGATTTCCGACGCATCTTACCACCACCTTCCAGGCGGGCCTTCCTGTGCCATCGTGCACGAGAGTCCTCTGAACCGTGACCCGGCCCATCCGTCTGCGAAAAGCCAGGGTAGCCACTATCGTCCCCGCGGCCCCTGGGATCACGATAAGCTGGAAGACAGCCGACAACAATCCGATATCCTGCTGTCGGAGCAATTCCTCAAACCCGATCAACTATGATCGCCTCAGTTCATTATTGCCCAGATTTCGATTTAACATTGTGTATGCTTGTGCTGAGCATGCTTGTCGCCCGGAGGACTGCTCCGGATATCGGCTTCGCTGCCGAGGTCCTATTGGCCAGCAGATTTCGCAGGCTTTGGGCCCGATACCTTTTGCTGGCTCTTGTACATTGAAACCAGTTCGTCCACGGTAGTCGCGTCTTCTGGGCTCTTGTCGTCCCTTACCTTGCCGGTGAACTTGGGGAACCGCAATGCCAGACCAAAGCCTTCCCTCACAGAGCTCATCGCTGCGGGGTGTGACGGACTCAGTGTGATTTCAGAAGCAATGACTTCGATGACGACCGCGGGCTCAAACCAGACGTCCATTTCCATTCCGGTTTCCACCCTTGCATGACGGTGGGGAATTACATGCCGTTCGAGATTGTTAAAGAACTGCTCGAGGTGCTCGTCGGTAAATCCTGTCCCAACTTTGCTCGCGCTTTGAAACATGTCTGTGCCCGGGTCGTATGCCGCCAGCAGGAGCGCCCCGTATTTTCCTGTGCGCCTTCCCCTGCCATGCAACCCACCGACGATTACGAGATCCAGTGTGTCGGCGAGTTCGCTACGGTACTCGCGCTTTAGCTTGACCCAGGCGTACCCCCTCGCGCCGGCCCTATAAGGGCTAGTCAGATGCTTTATCATTACTCCTTCGCAGCCGTCTGCAATCGCTTTTGACATGAATTGATCGATTTCATCGGCAGTCTTCGCCTTCCGTTGCTCGATCAATCTCATTTTGGACTTTGTCCGCTTGCGGCCGAGCAATTTCTCGAGAGCCGCGCGGCGATCGGTGTACGAACTTTGGAGTTCGCTCCTGCCGTCAAGGTAGAGAAGGTCAAAGACATTGATGACAACGGGATACTTTTCCATAGCTTCTTCCACACCGTACTTGCGCCTCCGGTGCATGAGCTCTTGGAATGGCAGGTACTCGCCTGTCTCCGAGTTGACCGCCACTACTTCCCCCTCGATTATCACGTCCCCCTTTATCGAGCCAGCCGCCTGTACGACATCTGGGTAATGGCTTGTAATCCGTTCTAGCCGCCTGGAGAACAGCTCCACCTTGCTCCCTCCTTTGTGAAGCTGCACCCTTTCCCCGTCGAGCTTGTATTCCACTCCGGCAGTCCCCTCCATCCGCTCGAGGGCCTCCTCTGCAGTGCTCACCCTCTCCGCCAGCATTGGCCTGAGCGGCTTGAACAGGGTCACCTTGATGGACTTGACGGCCTTGAGCCCCTTGGTGGCCAGCAACGTCGCAACGGTTCCTAGATCGCTTGAAACGTTGTACGCATTTTCCAAAGCGGCCCTGTTGGCCTTGTCACCGGTAAATGCGACGGCGAGCGCATCAAGAACCGTATAATCGGCAATTCCAAGCCTTAGTTGTCCCATCACAAATTTTACAATATATCGCGACTCGTCCGCAGTTGCATCATTAAGTAGGCTGCTGATCAGTTTGAGCTTCAATTCCTGTGAGCCCGGGCCAGAAGTCCTGGCGATCTTGTCAAACGTGGAGTATACCCGTTCGACAGTCATTTGCTCCGAAAACAAGGTGGACTGGCCTTTTGAATTCAGGGCTTGCCCAGCGGTGTCGCCCAGATCGCCTGTTTCGCGGTAAATTCGCTCAATCTCGCCGGTCCCCTTGCCCGACGAGCTGGCAATTGCCCGAATCACCATCTTGTCGGCAAGTCCGAGCTCTATCCCCTCGTAGTCAGGGTAGAGCTTGCCCTGGATTAGGTACATGATCTTGCCCACCATATCGGGCGGAGTCTTTGCAAAGAGATCCACGAGGTGGCCTGTCAAGGATATCCTGCTGGATGTCTTACCCATCTGCTGGAAGGTCTCTACCAGAGCGGCAAAATCCAAGCCAAGGACAGCATCTATTTCT
>DATEEE010000048.1:0-2689 GCA_035281285.1 Nitrososphaera sp. | reverse complement strand
CGTGGAGCGATCGCTCCGGCGCATGATGGTCCAGACGCTTGATCTTGTGCAGTTCCACTGGTGGGACTACAACAACCCTTACTACATCGACGCGCTCAAGCACCTCTCCGACCTGCGCGACGAAGGCAAGATCAGGCACGTTGGGCTCACCAACTTTGACACCGAGCGCATGGAGGTGATGGGGGATTCTGGCCTGAAAATTGTGAGCAACCAGGTGCAGTATTCGATAATCGACAGGAGGCCCGAGGTAAAGATGGCCGGCTTTTGCCGCAAGAACGGTTCCAAGCTTCTTGCGTACGGGACGGTCTGCGGCGGCCTGATGTCAGAGCGGTATCTCGGGAAAGCCGAGCCATCGCAGCGGGAGCTCGATACACTGAGCCTTCGCAAGTACAAGCTAATGATTGACGAGTGGGGCGGCTGGGCGCTATTTCAAGAGCTCCTGTCAAAGCTGAAAGAGATTGGGGACAGGCACAGGGTCGGCATCGCCAATGTGGCGGCGCGGTACATCCTAGACAAGCCGGCTGTTGCCGGAGTCATTATAGGGGCAAGGCTGGGGATCACTGATCACCTGGTCGACAACGCGGAGGTCTTTGGCCTCAGGCTTGACGCAGGCGATTTGTCCATAATAGAGCAGGTCTGCGCCAAGGCGAACGACCTGTTTGAAAAAATCGGAGACTGCGGCGACGAATACAGGTGACTGTCAGGAATTTTTTTATTTGCGCCGTCGATATCTGAGTCGAAGATGAAGCTTGATGCGACGCCTTCTCTGAGGAGCGCTCTTTTGGATCTCTACTTCAGAGAAGCCTGTAACCAGGACGGATGGGCGTGGGCGCGGCTAGACAGCATTCACGGAAATGCCGTTGGGCTGGGGGCTAATGGCGTTCTTGCATTTGCAAAGGGCGCGCTCACAATCAAGGTAAAAATAATGCAGGCGATAATTCCGGAGGTTATCGAGTTCACCCGGCCTACGGGGCCGTCTGCTTTTGTCTTCGATTACCTTTGCTGCAGGGTCGGCAACGGAAAGCACAAAAGCGATCCAGTCGCAAGCCCATCGGCCCTATGCTGGGTCATTCTGAATAGAGGCCGCGACCTGTTCACGGCGAACCAGCTGGACCTGCTTTCGAAAACAAAACTCTCTGTCGCGCACTTTTACATAAGGGATGTAATGGCAAGCCCGCGTGATGTCGAGGCGAGGTGGGACATCAGAACCGGAAGTGAGTGGCTTGACAAGCTGGACGACATGAAAGAGCAGGCGGAGTCGGACGACGACTACTACTGAGCCCGCTGGCCCATAGACTTTGTCCGATCGTAATGTTCTTGCACAGCATGAATTTAGCTTTAATCTTGACTCTTTTTTAAAAAAATAAAAAAACTTCTAGACATGGAGGACGCTAGAAGTTCATAACATGGAATCCTTCGGACAGGAGTTTCTTCACACTGATATGGTCATCATGCTCGCCAACAAGCTCGACGCCTGCCGCTTTAAGCGAGTCTTTTGCTCCAAATGCTGCTGCACAGAATGAACACGCTCCTGCAACTTCACTTCTTACTGAGGCATACAGCTTGTGCGCGATATGCTCCGCTTTAGCGAGTTCTTTCGGCCATTTTGTTCCGGTTCCATCAAAGTATAGTCTCATGTCATCATTCTTGAATTCCTTTGCTGTCTCCAATGCATTGACCACTCTGCCTAGACCTTCATTTGTCTCGGTATCTGCAAACACGAATATTGCTACTTTATTCAATATTTCACCTCCCACCTTTTGTAACCAGATGAATAAAGGTAAGCTATAATAACTAGATAGTAACAACAAGGTAGGTAGGTGAAAGCAGAGTAACTTGGATTCATCCCCTGACTACTTGAAATACTGTGCCATTCACAACACGTTCGATCTAGTTGGAAAAAAATTCACGATTCTCATCCTGCGCGACATGATGCTTTATGGCAAGAAGCACTTCAATGAGTTACTAGATTCGGTGGAAGGAATCAATTCAAAGACTCTTTCGGTGCGAATCAAGGAATTGGAAAGGGATGGGCTGATAAAGAGACACGTGTTCCAAGAAATGCCGCTGAGAGTAGAGTATGAATTGACTGAAAAGGCATCGAAGCTTAGACCGATATTGGAACAGATGGGAGAATTCTCCACCAGGTATTGCGCTGCTGACGTGTTCAGAGACAAAAAGCCCCGTGCCTTTCGTGAAGTCCTGGCAGAAATGCAGAAAACGTAATCTGATGAGCAGTGCTTCATCACCCTACCCAGAAGTTACTACATCATTTTTATCCACAACTCACTCATTATTTTCAAATGGTCCTTGGCGAGCTGCGACCGCCGTTCAACCAGGAAACAGCAAGGGCCAGGGTAAAGATGGCAGAAGACGCTTGGAATACAAGGGATCCCGAATTTGTGGCGAAAGCCTATTCTGAGGACTGCGAGTGGAGAAACCGGACTGAATTCTTCAGAGGCCGCCAAGCGATAATCGCATTTCTAAGGCGCAAGTGGGCTAAAGAACTGGACTATAAACTGATGAAGGAACTTTGGTGCTATACTGACAATCGCATTTCAGTTCGTTTCGAGTACGAATGGCGCGATGCAGACACTGGTCATTGGATGAGGACTCATGGAAATGAACATTGGGAGTTTGACGCAAATGGTCTAATGAAAAGAAGGGACATGAGCGCAAATGACTACCA
>DATEEE010000047.1:0-2026 GCA_035281285.1 Nitrososphaera sp. | reverse complement strand
GCGATACAAGTATTTTGTCGACTATTCGTAGCGCGTTTCGTGTTTCAGCTGGGCAACAAAGTTCTCCATAAACGCGGTGCGCCGGCGAGCCTCGGCCTTGGCTGTCTGCGTGTGCATTGAATCCTTTAGCTTCAAGAGCTTCGACTGGAAATGATCGAGTGTCCACTGCCTGTCGTCTGGTTCCCTGGTTGTACCCCAAAAGGGATCATCCGGGTTGTAGAACGCTCTTTTCTCCGAGCCGCCAACGCTAAAAGTCCGCGCGATCCCGATTGCGCCGAGCGCGTCCAGCCGGTCGGCATCCTGCAGGATTTTTCCTTCAAGGCTGGTCGGAACTACCCTCTTGGAGTAGCTGTGCGTCCTGATGCAGTAGCTGGCTCTTTCAATCCTGTCTTTGGGCCAGCCGTAACTCTTTAGGATCTTTTCAGCAAGATCCGCGCTGTCGTCTGCGGATTTTGTCGATTTGGAGCTCCCCTTAGGGTATACGACAATGTCGTGTAGTAGCGCGGCTGACAAGAGTATTTCCATGTCAGCGCCTTCGTTTTTGCCAATGAACTCGGCGTTTCTGTAGACCCTCATTACGTGCTCAAAGTCATGCCCGGGATCCCGGTTTTCGAGCATCTTTGCCACCTGCCTTGCTAGTTTGTCGAGCATACCGTCCAGCGCAGGTCAGGAATGCGCCCTGCCTGCTATAAGTTTGCTAGCATGTGGCACTTCTTCCCAGACCCGCTATGTTGCTCATGCAACGTTCCCCTTGCCAAAGACCGAGCGTAGTATGGCCATCAATGCGGTAACTGTCACCACGCTGCTGATCAGCCCGACATCTATTGTTCCGGAAAATCCCACGCGTCCGCTGGCAATTCCGTATGTCACGATGGAAACGGCAAAAAGCGTAGCCGTCAGAGCGAGAAACGTCATCAAGATTTCATGCGTTCTGGCATTCGGATGAATTTCGCCTTCCGTCCCATCTTTCATGTCGTTCAACGTCACGGAGAATTATTTAAGATGGAAAACACTCTGGGGAGAGGGAGGGGACATGTTATAACATGTTGCCACATGTTGTCATATCTTTGCCGGCTGCCCTTCAGGGGACACAAATCAGCGGTGCTGGGTAAGGCCCCATTTCTCCCTTGCTTTTTCTTCCAACTTTACGAAAAGAACTCTATCGACAACGATGCCTATTGCAAATATCGTGATCATTACTGCAATTATCTGGTTCATAAGGTTGAATTCCCTTCCGACAGAAAGGATGTATCCCAGGCCGGCAAGCGTCGTTATCAGCATCTCTGCTCCAATAAGCGCGTGCCACGCAATTGACCATGCCTGCCGCATGCCCACGATAAGCGCAGGCGTCGCGGCCGGGATCATGACATGCCTGAAAAGCGCAAAGCCGGTCGCTCCCATATTCTTTGCAGCCCTTATGTATATCGGAGGAATGTTCCTGAGCGAGCTGTAGGTTGTTATCATGACGGACCAGACAGAGGCCATGATGACTACAAACAGTATGCCAAAGTCGCTGAAGCCTATCAGCACTATGGCAAATGGCACCCAGGCAATGCTCGGGAATGTCAGCAACCCAACTGCGAATGAGCTGATTGTCTTGCCGAATCCCCTGAATTTGACCATTGCAAGTCCGACGAGGCCACCAATCGCGACAGAAATCGCAAAGCCCACTGCGAGGCGGAGCATTGAGGTTCCTATGCCTACTAGAAGTGATGTGCCTGCGAGTTCTAAAAGGGTAGTCGCGGCGTCAGCGGGCGAAGGCAGTATAGAGCTCGGGTAAATTCCAATAATGTATACCAGTTGCCATATCCCTACAAACGCCGCTAGAAATATCGCAACGTTCGCAACGTCAGAAACATCAAGTGAGCCGCCGCGGCCTTTCCCTTTCTGCCCGGTGCTGTCTGGCAGCTCTTGCATTTCTTCACTTTGCATGCCTAAAGTCTTCCTCGAACTCCTTCAGGATCTGCCGCTTGATGGTCTGTAGCTCAGGCGCGTCCGCGTTTCTTGGCCGTGGTAATTCAATTGA
>DATEEE010000046.1:0-3104 GCA_035281285.1 Nitrososphaera sp. | reverse complement strand
ATCGGATCCTTGAGCGAAAGCGGCTTGCCGTCCCGAATCGTCTCCTTCTTTTTGTTCCACACAAGCGAGTTAAATTCGGTAATCTTTTTAGTGAACTCGGTCATTCCGTCGGAACTCTCGCCCCTGATCATTGTTTGAAGGTGCACACTCTTGTCGGAATAGATCTTTGTCCAGAGCTCTTCTGCAATGAATGGCGTGATGGGCGCGATGAGCAACAGCACTCCGGAGAGGCACCGGTGAAGTGTGTAGAGCGCAGATCTCCGGCCCCTGTCGTTGTCCGTGGAGTATACCCTTCCCTTGACCATTTCCACGTAGTGGGGAGCAAAAATATTCCAGACAAAATCTCTGATCGCGTTCGCTGGCACGAAAAAGTTGTACTCCTCGTAGCCGCGCCTGCATTCCTGCTCCACCCTCGCAAGCTCGCCTAGGATCCATCTGTCAGATGGCTCAAGGGACTCGGGCATTTCGGAAATCACCTCAAATGCCGAAAGGAACCTGGCGACGTTCCACAGCTTTGAGAGGAATTTTTGCGAGCCGGCGATCCTCTGCTCCGAGCAGCGAAAGTCGTAGCCGAGGTTTGCCTCGCTTGCGGACCAGAATCGGAAAGTGTCGGCGCCGTACTTTTGAATCACCGGAAACGGGTCGATTACGTTTCCCTTGCTCTTGCTCATCTTTTCGCCCTTTTCGTCCACTCCGTACCCCATGATCCACGCCGAAGACCAGGGCATCCTGTCAGTCAGCTGGATGCATCGTAGCATCGTGTAGTGGAGCCAGGTGCGGATGATGTCCTTTGCCTGCGGCCTTAGCGCCGCCGGGTAGGCGTACTCGAAAAGCTCGCTGTCTCTTCCGTAGCCGGTGACAAAGAGCGGCGAAATGCTCGAGTCCATCCAGGTGTCAAACGTCCGGTCTTCGCCGGCAAAGCCGGAACCCCCACACTTTGCGCAGCGCTCAAACGGTGGCTTTTCCTTCCAGGGTCTGTAGTACTTGCCCGGAGGCGGGAGGTTGGGCTCGCCGCACGAATTGCAGTACCAAATCGGGATTTCGGTGCCGTAGAACCTACGCCTTGAGACCGGCCAGTCGATTGCGACAGAGTCGAGCCAATTGAGCAGGATCTGCCGGTGCATCGGCGGGTGGAAATCAAGCTTGTGCGCCAGCTCGCGCAGCCTCGGGACAAATTCCAGCTGCTTTACGTAGTAGTCCTGCAGCGGGATTATCTCTATGGGAGTCTTGCTCCTCTCGCAGAGCGGCGTCCTATGCATGATGTTTTCCAGCTTTTCCATCAGCGCGCCATTCTGGAGGTCCTCTATGACCTTTGTCCGGGCCTGGTTCACGCGCAGGCCCTGGTACGGGCCCGCTGCTAGAGTGGTCACTCCGTTTTCGTTCAGCGCGACTATTTCCTTCAGGCCAAGCTCGCGGAAGACCTGCACGTCGTTCTGGTCACCGTAGCTGCAGACCATCACCGCGCCAGATCCGAACTCGGGCTTGGCAGAGTGGTGCGGCCTGATCTCAACGTCCCGCTCAAAGAGCGGCAGCGTCGCGTGGCTGCCGTGCAAGGACTTGTAGCGCTCGTCTTCGGGATTGACTATTACCGCCTGGCACGCGAACAAGAGCTCGGGCCGCGTGGAGGCGATGACAAGCGTGTCGCCTGTCTCCTTGACTCTGAACTTCATGTATACCAGCTTTGTGGGAATGTCGTCGTGAATTATCTCTGCGTCCGCTATGGTTGTGCCGCAGTCTGGGCAGTAGTTGTTTGGCCTGTTTGCAAGGTAGACCAGCCCGCGCTTCCAGAGGTCGATAAAAGTACTCTGCGTGAGGGCGCGGTATTCGTCCGAGTCTGTGCGGTAGTGCTGGCGGAAGTTTCCTGAGAGCCCCATGCTCTTCATTATCTGTATCATCTCGGCCTCAAGGTCATCGAGGGCGACCTTGCAGAGGTCAAGGAACTGTTGCCTGTCCATCTGGCGCATCCTCACCTTGTGCTTTTTTTCTGTATAGATCTCCACGGGAAGGCCGTTCCTGTCGATGCCAATCGGGAACAGGACGTTCTTGCCGGACATGCGCGCAGTCCGGGCGATCATGTCGATCTGCGCATAGTGAGCGGCAGCGCCAATGTGCCAAGGGCGGCCTGACGGGTACGGCGGCGGCGTGTCAATTACAAATGCCGGCCGGCTGCGGTCGACTGCAAAATGAAAAGTGTCATTTTCCTCCCACCTGGCAAGGACTGACTTTTCGATCTCCGGGTTCCAGGAGGTTGACTGGATCTTGGGCTCCATCGACTAGCTAATCGTGCTGTCTAGTGGAGTTGCCGGTATTAACGTTAACGTAAATTCAGGCGATTTGCGATGAATGTGAAAAAAAGAAAAATGGGACGTCGGCCTGCTCAGGATAGGCCGACTGGAGTTCCTGTAACGTCTACCTGCAGACCAAAGCCACTGAATACCGCTGGGCAAGATGCAGACGGTGCGACTGGATTTATGACAAATCCGACGGCTCCATCAATTTCGGAAATCTCAAACGGCATCTCAGAATTCCTCAGACTGACAGAGAGCGTGTCGCCCTGGATCGAGATTCCACCCTGTGGGTTTGGATAGAATTCCTGCACGCAGAAGCTACCGGTGCCAATTGCCGACAGTCGAGCTGCATGGAGGTGCCACGAGTCTGGGTTCTGTGCAGAATCACGGAAATTCGGGTGAATCGTAGCTACTGTGACATTGCCCGAGTCAAGGTCCGCCCAACCAAATCCCACCACTGCGTCACTTCCAATGTCTGCCTTTCTCTCTATCTCGCCGGATCCGGTTACAGTCAACTCTGTGATGTTGTCATTTTGCGTAGTCGCCGACGCTGCTGTAGCAACGGCCCATGACGGGAAGGCACTTGCGAAAGTCGCTGTCACAAGCACGCCTGCAATGAGCGCTGCCGCAGCAATTCCAACAATCGATTTAGAATTCATTGACATCTAGGCCGTATTATAAATATAAAAGAATATACTGTACAAGACCCTGTAAGATTTGATCATATGCAGCTATTCAGCTTTCTTTATTTCGCCCTGCCCGAACCGAACAATCCTACCACGCTGCTGACCATCATGCCGAGCGTCGTCGAAGATC
>DATEEE010000045.1:0-5845 GCA_035281285.1 Nitrososphaera sp. | reverse complement strand
CAGGCGTTATCGGGATTTCGATCCGTGAAATTAATTGACAAACACAATACTTGATCACTTTCCGCTCGCAAATCCGAGGGCGCGGCAGGAAAGGGTCCTAAGCGAGATTGAATCGGCACTAAAGAGCGGCTATCGGTACATTTTTCTGGAAGCGCCCACCGGCTTTGGCAAGACGCCGGTAGCCATCGCCCTTGCGCGTTACTTGGGGAGTTCGCACATTTGCACTGCCACGAAAGACCTTCAGTCACAATACAGGAGAGACTTTCCTTTCGTAGTGGAAGTAAAGGGAAGGGGCAACTTTGGGTGCATCGTCAAAGAGGAAATGGGCCTTAAGGAAAGTTGTGACTACGGGCCTTGCGTAAAAGACGACGGATATGACTGCCACTTCAAAACGAGGCTCCTTGACTACCGAGTAAAGGGCGAAGGTACAAAGAATGAATTGGTCCAGCTCGATCCTTCCGCAAAGCGGGGCTATGCTGAGAAGTTGAAAAAGAGCGCCAAGATTGTAGATCTTGAGTGGAGGCCTTGCCTTTACTTTGATCAAAAGTGGATTGGACTCAAAGCAAGCCACACGGTCTACAACTACAGATACTTCTTGTCTGACGTATTCTATGCAGGGACCGCACAGCGTCGAAACCTTCTCGTTCTGGACGAAGCGCACCAGCTCGAGTCAGAGGTCGGCGACTTTAGGAGCTTTACGGTCCACAGAAATTCCCTAAAGTTCCTTCGATTGCAAATGCCAGATACCAATCTGGAGTCGATTGACACTTGGCTGGAATTCTGTGCCAAGTTGCGCGAAAGACTTTCGGAATTTGCGATGCAAGCTCAGAGCGTACTTGAAAGGAGCAACCAAAAGTTCGGCGTCGAACCTTACACAGAAAAGAACCTGATCGACGCAGTAGAGCGCGAGCAAAACTTAGAGGCAATAATCAACGACATAAAGTCAAACAAGTCAAATTGGATTGTTTCCAACTTTGCAAAAGACGAGAATGGGCAGCTTGTCAAGGCGTCGCTAATGCCTCTTGACGTTTCATCGTATTTCGAGTCCATTCTGGAAAAGGGGTCGGTGGCTCTCTTCATGAGCGCGACCATTCTAAGCAAGGATTACCTCTGCAGGACCGCGGGGTTGAAACCGGAAGATGTGAAATTCATTAGGGTAGAGGAATCAGACTTTCCGGTAAGAAATAGGCCTATTCATCTCCAGAACGTCGCGTGGCTGAACGCAAGGTCAATGGCGGAAAACCTACCGAAAATTGCTGGCGCGATTGACAGGATCTTGGCGAAGCATAGTGGAGAAAAGGGCATAATTCACACCACGTCGTATTCCCAGCTCCAGTTCATCAAGGAAAACGTGACAAAGGCGAGCTCGTCCAGGCTGATCGAGACAGGGTCTGGCCTTGACAGGACAGAGGTTCTCGAGACCCACTACCAGAGCAAGAAACCGACGGTCTTGATCTCTCCCTCACTGCATCTGGGCGTTGACCTGAAGGACGACCTCTCTAGATTCCAGATAATAGTCAAGGTTCCGTACCCCGATCTTACCGACAAACGCGTTGCCAGAATGAAGGAACGCGACCCCAACTGGTACGTGTGGAATACGGTGCTGCGGCTTGTCCAGAGCTACGGCAGAAGCGTCAGGAGCTCGGACGACCATGCCGAAACGTACATCCTTGACAGCAGCATTTCTTACCTTCTGAAAATCGGCGAAGCCCTGCTGCCGAAATGGTTCAAGGAAGCGATCAAGACCTAGAACGTTTTTATGCCCATCGAAAGGATTGCAATCTCGGGGAACGACTTGTCCGGCGACAGCGCAATTACTTCTGGCAAGGCGGCGGACACGCTCGTATTCGGGATCAATGCCGGACTTGTAGTTACGCTTGCACTCATCACTCCTATAATATTCACCCTTGCGGCCTACCCTGATTCGTTTGGCCTGGCCTGGAATGAGGGCAGGGGAGGGTTTCTCTTTGCGATGGCCTTTATCGCGGCAGAGCTCATAGGCGTAAAGCTGAAGGTATCCAAAGCGAAACTTTACATCGTTTTTGCCCTTGCTGCAGTGACCATATCGTACTTTATTTTCCTCCAATTCGGCCTGCGTGATACTATCGAGGCGGCGGCGCCTGCGTTCAATGTGTCCCTTGTGGATAGTTGGGTCTGGATGTGGGATTCAATCGTCATGGCTGCTTTTGTCTTTGCTTCGCTTGTGGTCCTCTTTGGAGCAAGATGGCACAAGATTGCACCGGCCGGCGCCATCTTTCTAGCGGGGACAGCGGCGTTTCTTGCCACCGATGCGTTCTTTCCTTACGACACCCTGGGGCCTTTGCAGTTCATAGTTCCAATCTATCTTCAGATCGACCAGGCAGTCATTAACTTCATAGACGACTACGTCATGAACATCGGCCCGGCGAATCCCGAAAGCACGAGTAACCCTGCCACTGCAAGGGGCAATCTCTTGATTCTGAATGGTCTGCACGGGCCGTTCGCATTGCAGGTCTTCTGGCCATCAGCCGGAGTCGATAGCATGATAATTTTTACCCTGGTGATGCTTGCGCTCTTGCTCAAGATAGAGATTCCACGCAAGAAAAAACTCATGTATTTTGTGATTGGAGCATTTGGGACCGCAGCGGTCAATGTCGTGAGGATTACCGCTCTTTCTCTCTACGCCCTGGTCGTTACCACCAAAGTTTCGGAATGGGAGGCATTCCATTCGGTTGCCGGAATGATCATGTTCCTTCCGTGGCTTGGAGTTTACCTGGCACTTGTCATGTACACGGAAGGCAAGATTCGAAAAAGGTTGGAATCAGACTCACCTGCACCTGCCCCCGGACGGCCTAGTCCCCAATGAACTGGGACATCGTGTTCTGACCACCTGAATCCTGGAACTCCCCGAGCCTTACGCCTAGCCGCCTCACTTTCGCGCTGCCAGATTCCATCAGCTCCTCCAGCAGAGCCCGCGCCGTGGAATAGACAAGCTCGGAACTTGAGGCGTGAGTTTTCAACGTTCTTGATTTTGACTTTTGATCCAGGTTGTCAAGGAATAGCAGGACTGCGACTGAGCGGTATGAGAGTTTTCTTGACTCTGCGGTAGCTGCCACGGAGCTGCATAGACTGCGGAGTTCCTCAAGCATTTCTTCGCTGGAAGTCGCGTCGACTTTAAGCGTGGCAATTCGGGCAATCTGTTTCTTCTCCTGTGTTTCAGCCACGGGTTCTTCATCTATTCCCCTAGCAGCGTTATGTAGGAAAACTGCGGTTTTTTTCCCAAACTCCTCCGCAAGCGTGAACATGTCAAGCCGCCGGACTTCACCCATCGTCTTTGCGCCCATTTCGGACAATCGCGCCGCCGTTTTCGGCCCAATCCCGGCAATTTTTTCGACGGCCAGCTGCGAGACAAACCCATCCACATCCGCCACGGCGATGACGGTGAGACCATCCGGCTTTTGAACGTCGGAGGCCACCTTTGCCAACATCTTGTTGGGGGCGATTCCAACTGAACATGTCAGTCCGGTGCTGTGGGCAACAGTTTTCTTCAGTGATTCGGCAATTTTCCGCGCGGCTTCAAAGTCTACGACTTGGTTTGAAATGTCCACATAGCATTCATCAACCCCGACCTGTTCGAGTACGTCGGCAAACTGACCGATTATGGCCATTGCAGCCTGGGAAACTGCCGAGTAGTATGGCATGTCAATCGGAAGAAAGACTGCGTTATCGACCATTGCAAGTCGCGACTTTGCCACTCTGATAGGTATCCCGGACTTTACTCCGTATTTTCTTGCGACGTAATTTGCGGTACTCACTACCCCGCTATCTTCTGTGCGTCCAGAAAATACGCACACAGCCAGCGGTTTGCCACGAAGTTCGGGCTGTCTGATTTCTTCACACTGAGCATAGAAGTAGTCAAAATCAATGTGGCCCACGATCCGGGTCTGACGCGGTGCACGTGGCTCTTCTGATATCAACTGCCAAGACTGTCATCAGAAAATAGGGATTAAGGCTTTTGGATTCTGGGCAGCCAGATTTACCCAATACAGCACCGCATTGTAATTGAATAAATACAATGGCAGGCTAAAGCTGGTCATGGGACCTGAAGAATCTGATTACCCTGTCATCGCGGGCGCAGATGGCATAAAGTTAAAGACTGAAAAGATGGTCCCCGAACAGCTCTATCATTGTGTGCACGAGGGCAAGGTATTCCTTTTTTACAAAGATCAGGAAGGTCTCTTAAACTGCTATGAAGTTGGTGACCCTCAAGCCGCTGACGAAATAGCAAAGAATCCGGGCGACGTTGAGAACATTCTCAAGAAATACGCTGAACGCGGTGATCAGAGCCAGTTATAATAAACGTTATATTCCACCGTGCGGCTACAGCTCGCACCCATGTCCACCAACACCAACACAGTCAGACAAGGCAAACCCAGCAACGAAATTTTCATCGGCAAAAAACCTCTAATGACATATGTCACAGCAACGTTGGTTCAGCTTGCAAACGAGCCGACAGTCATTATCAAGGCCAGGGGCAAGAGTATCACAAGAGCAGTTGACGTGGCCCAGATCATAGTAAAGCGCATGGACACCCTTGGCTACAAGATCGGGCCGATCGTACTCGGATCCGAGACCGTCCAGTCTGAAGACGGCAAGCTCAGGAACGTGTCTACAATCGAAGTCCCGATATCCCGGGCAAGATAAACTCACGCAACTTTCAGTATCTCGATTAATCGCGCAAACTAGCCGAATTTTTGGTAGGATGTTTTTCTACAACCTATTGGTTGCGGGGTATTCTTTGTCGCGATTTCGATCTTTTTAATAGTTAGCTACTGAATTGGATCTCTAGATGGTCGATACGATCCGGACGCTGAAACTTATTAGCAAGTGGGGAGCCAACAGGTCGATCGGTAGGAGACGGCCCGTTGTTGCAGTTTTCAGCATGACGCATTACTGCAATTTTTACTGCCCTATGTGCCCCTTTGGAGACTCGGACAAGGAAGGTCAGATGAGAATGGTACGCAAGCACGACCTGACGACCGAACAGTGGAAATCAGTCTTTGACAAAGTCTCTGAATATTGCATTTGGGCCATAATCGAAGGTGGCGAGCCCACAAGCAGGCCTGACTTTATGGAGCTGGTGAAGTACCTCGACTCCAAAAAGATGCCGATCACTCTAATCACCAACTGCTCGCTGCTGCACACGATCGACCTCGACGAGCTCAAGAAACACATCCAGTTCATTACGTGCAGCATCGACTCGGTGTTTGAGGATTCCTACTGCAAGGTCCGAGGCGTAACCCCGCAGACCTTTAACAGAGTGATGGAGAACCTGCAACTCCTTACGGATCATGAGGTGCCACACTACTTTAACAGCGTAATAACCAAGTACAATACAGCAGAATTCATCGATCAAACGTACTTCCGGCGAGCCCTCGAACTGGGTGCGAAAGCAGTATCTTTCACGTTTGTGGAAGACAGGTCTGACGTGGACTATTCGCTTCTGCCTGATAGGGAGACCATGGTCAGGGTATGCAGGAGCATCCTTGACTACCAATCACGGAACGAATTGCCGCAAATAATGATCCCAAAGGAATACTTTGAGCAGATAATAGAGCACGGCCGCGGAGTCTTTGACGAATGCGGCGTCTGGAAAAGTATTTTCGTAAACGGCAATGGAACGGTAATGGTTCCTTGTTGGAAATTCAACGGGCCGGAAAATACATACAACCTGTTGGAAAAGAGCGTTGCCGAAATCTGGGATGCGCCCCAGTGGGACATCGCTCGCACTTGCCATGATTGCGAGGTGCTGGGATGCATCTGGTATTCATCTCAGCCGGTCACGACATTTGCACGGAACTATATG
>DATEEE010000044.1:0-2243 GCA_035281285.1 Nitrososphaera sp. | reverse complement strand
TTTATTCCTTGTCGATGAACTCGTCCGGTGAAGGCGGATCAGGGTTCAGGCCCTTCCTCTTCCTTACGTCGCCGACTAGGGTTCTGAAGATCGAGTTGGGAACAGGCATCCACGACTTAAAATAGGTGTTCCACATCGCCTTGCCCGCAGTGGCGCCTCTCATCTTTTCGGACAAGTCAAACGTTTCCGAAGCTGGCACTTCGCCCTGGATTATTGCAATTATGCCCTTTTGCTCGACATTCAACAGTTTGCCTCGCTTGCCTGAAAGCACCCCACCGACAGCGCCTATCAGTTCCTGAGGACATTTCACTTCAATTCCGAGAATCGGCTCCAGCAGGACAGGATCTGCTATAAGCATCGAGCCCAGCATGGCCCTCCTTGTTGCCGGCATCAGCTGCGCCAGGCCTCTGTGCGCAGGGTCCTCGTGGGGTACAAAGTGGTGCAGCGCGAACTTGATTCCCCTTACCTGCTCGTGAGCGATCGGCCCGTTATGGATAACGTCGTCAAATCCTGATCTGATCGAGTCCATAGATTCCTGAAGGAACTGGACACCCTTGGTCTCGTCGATTAGCATGTTTCCGGTAGGATCGACTGCTGCGACGCTTCTCGCTTCGTCAGCGCTCCATCCTTTTTCCCGAAGCAACTTGGCCATCTCTTTCTTGTCCATGTCCTCCTTGATTTTGCCGGTCCTGATCATGTCAAGGATATCGTCTGGCAGCGGCTCGACGCGCAAGAATATCTTGTTGTGCTTGTTCGGAGACTTGCTCATTATCGGCCCCGCCTTTGCCCTGATGGTTTCACGGTAGTTGATGAGCGGCTGCGTTGTTACGATGTCAAGGCCAGCCTCTTGCAATAGCGAAGTCGCGATCTCTAGGTGCAGAACACCCATTCCTGCCATCAGGGTCTCGCCTGTCTCTTCGTTAATTTTCACAATAAGGTTCGGGTCCTCAACCGTGATTCTTCTCAGTGCTTCCACCAGCTTTGGCAGATCCTTCGGGTGCTTTGGCTCGACAGCAATCGTGACCACTGGCTCTGATACATACTTGATCGATTCGAACGCGTTCGTTGCCTTGATAGTCGAAATTGTTTCGCCAGCGACCGCGTACTCTAGCCCCAAGAGTGCCGGGATGTTTCCGGCTGGAATTACGCTGACCACTTCGCGGGTGTTTCCCATGTAGATGTTCACGGACTGAACTCTCCCGACTCTTTTTGCGTCAATGAGCTGGACTTCGTCGCCGTCCTTTATTGTGCCGGAGTAAAGCCTGCCCGTCGCAACCCTGCCGGCCTGCGGGTCCACGTTGATGGTCGTCACCATCATCAGAACCGGCCCCTTTTCATCACATGCAAGGAGCGACTTGCCGATGTCGGAATTGAGGTCGCCGGGCCAGATCTTGGGTATTCTGTACTTCTGGGCTACATGGGGCGGCGGGTGGTGTTCCACGACCATTCCGAGGACCGCGTCGTGCAGCGGCGATCTTTCTGAAAGAGCCTTGATGGCGTTCGGGTCGCTGCTGGTGTAGGCGTCGTATACGTCCTTGAAGCCTACGTTCTTTTTGACCGCCATCCTGTAGTTAAAGCCCCACCTGTCCTTTGCAGAGCCAAACGCTACCGTGTTGCCCTGGATGCTTACCTTCCACTTTTCCTTGACTTCAGGTTCGGCGTAAATGTCAATTAGCTGGTTAAAGTGGGCGATGATGTTAGAGAGCCACTTTTGCATCGCCGGCGCGTCTAGCCTCAGCTCTTTCACCAGCCTGTCTATCTTGTTGATGTAGAGCACCGGCCTGACCCTCTCTTCAAGGGCCTGCCTCGTTACGGTCTCTGTCTGAGTCATTATGCCTTCGACAGAGTCCGATACCACTACCACGCCGTCGATTGCCCGCAGCGCCCGCGTGACCCTGCCTGTAAAGTCGATGTGGCCCGGCGTGTCGATCATGTTAATGACGTATTCCTTGCCGTCCGTTTCATAGAACAGAGTCACGTTAGCACCCCTGATTGTCATCTGCCGGTTCTGCTCGAGCTTCATAGAGTCGAGTGCCAGAGCCTGCCCTGCCACGGACGGGGAGATGATGCCGGAGGCGGCGAGCAGCGAATCGCTCATTGTGGTCTTGCCATGGTCTACGTGGGCAATGACACCAAAATTACGGATCTGATCCTTGTTACCAATAATCCTCAGGATATCTTGAGTCGACTTGAACTTCGGCATATACTCAAGCGGAAAAAACTCGCCGAAGGGCTATTAAATG
>DATEEE010000043.1:0-4881 GCA_035281285.1 Nitrososphaera sp. | reverse complement strand
CTTGACACGGTCACCGACTATAGCATGAGGATAGGAAAGGCGCTCAACGTCAAGGGGCCGTACAACATACAGTACCTGGTGAAGGACGAAGAGGTGTTTGTTATCGAGGCAAACGTGCGGGCGTCGCGCTCGATGCCTTTCGTCTCAAAGTACGCCGGCTTTAACATTATCAATCTGGCTGCAAAGGCCATGACCGGCAAGCCCCTGCCGCCTTCTGCAAAGGACCTCTGGCTCAAGGCAACTGGCTTTGGGATAAAGGTACCACAATTTTCCTTTATGCAGCTGGAAGGGTCAGACATTGTTCTTGGAGTGGAGATGCAGTCGACTGGAGAAGTTGCCTGCTTTGGCACCAGCTTTTACGACGCGCTTTCCAAAGCGTACATGGCTGCCGGGTATTCGCTTCCGCTCGCGGGGTCAGCACTGATTACGGTTGGCGGGCAAAAGAACAAGGAAAAACTGCTGCCTATCATGTCGCTTATTTCTTCAATGAACTTTAACATCATGGCCACCGAGCATACCGCCGAATTCATAGAGAACAAGAACCTCAAGGACGCCCAGCTTGTTTACAAGATAAGCGAGCCCGACCGCAAGCCGAACATTGCCGACCTCCTTTTTGATCGCAAGATAGACTTTATCATAAATATCCCGGCGACTTCAACCATTGAAAAGTACGTGGGCATGCTCTACGACGAATACCAGATCCGACGAAAAGCCGTGGAAATGGGAATCCCCGTGCTTACCACTATAGAAAGCGCGAGCTCTTTTATCAGGACGCTCGAGTGGTTGAGGCATAACAAGCCGACGCTCGCTCCTCTCCGCAATTACGTAAAGCTCGATTAGACGATGTTCCCTAGCAGCTCCGTGTCGCCTACGATTGAGCCGTCCAGCGCCGCCACAATGCAGTCCTGAACGCTGCCCGGGCTTGACGTTAGCCTGGAAATTATAGGAGAGATAGACTTGCGATACGACTTTGACCCAGACGCGTAGAGGTACTGATTAAAGCTAGGGACCACCACGATATCGACGGTACCTGATTCTGAAAAGAGCGCTTGCTTTTTTGCTTTGATATGAATCCACACCCGCTCGCCGTTTATGACACTCCCCTCCTTTAGAAAGACGGGGTGAATGTGGCCCATGACGATTCTGTGGACATGTGCCCTCAGCTCTGAAGGCATTGCGTGCCCATGCACAAGGAGAGTGTTCCCAATCACCATGCCCTTGCTGCCCGCCATGTTGACCTCCTGAGGCACGAGGTGCCGGATATTGCCGTCGTGGTTGCCCGGAACCAAGTAGATCTGCGAAACGGATGCAAGACTTTTCAGAAATGCTGGAATGTCGTCCCATTCCTGCCGGGTTATTGCCCCCACCCTGTGCTTAATGTCCCCAAGCAAGATGATCCCTGAAACTCTCTCCCGCTTTGCCAGCTGCGAGAGGTCAGCGGCCATCTGCCGGGCAGAACTGTGGCCTACGGTAACTCCCTTTTCATCGAGTTCTGACTCGTAGCCGATGTGAAGATCTGAAACCGCGATATACCTGCTGTCGTCGTGTTCGAGGAGCAGCGCCGCGTGTGGATGCAGTGGGCGTACCTTCATCTGGTTTATGTTAAATATCCCGTGCAAACAAATAAACCAGTCGAGCCGTGTCAGATTCCAGAGCGTCCACCGCGGTTTCCGCCGGGAGCGTGAAGCGTCTAATATTCAGGCCTTCCGGCAGGATAATCTGGATGGTGGTTGGAACCGATAACGAACACTGGGCCGACCCGGATCTAGGATTCTGCACTTGCAAGGACTTTTACTTCAAGGCGCTATCCGGCGGGTCCGAATGCTATCATCTGAAAAGCATCGGCAAGGCAAAGGAAGCATCGCAGTTTGTGCAGACCGATTTTGACGATAGCGAATACATCCCCTTCCTGCAGGCGATCATGGATGACCAGGCCACGCTGCTGAGTAGAGGCTGAAAAACATCTAGCAGACAAGCAGCGTCTCAGGCATGTCCCCTGAACCCATCTAGTAGGATGACGTGATTGGTCTTGCCAGAATTCAATCTCAGGAGCAGCGGCGTCGCACCTTGCGCGAAATGATTAACGATTTAATAGCCGAGCTCCCAGCTGACCTGCGTGGCGACCAAATCGGGAAAGCGCGAAGTAATGATAGTCGGCTCAGGAGGAAGGGAACACGCCATCGGATGGAAGATTTCCCAGAGTCCGCTTGTGGGCAGGGTGTATTTTGCTCCCGGAAACGGCGGCACGCCTGACAACGTCGACATCATGCAAAAGGACATCGGGGGCCTAGTGGCTTTTGCGCGGGGTCGCGAGAACATGATGACAATCGTCGGACCCGAAGAACCGCTATCCCTGGGGATAGTGGACGAATTTGAAAAGGAGGGTTTGAGAATATTTGGCCCAAGTGCAGCTGCGGCTAGGATCGAGGCTAGCAAGGTATTTGCAAAAAAATTCATGACCGAAGCAGGCATCCCAACTGCAAAGTATGGAATTTTTACTGACCCGGAAAGGGCCAGAGAATATGCAGCCGGACAGGACTCTCCCGTGGTAGTGAAGGCTGACGGACTGGCAGCCGGCAAGGGCGTGATAGTTTGCGACAACGTGGATCAGGCCATTGCTGCGATCGAAGCTACAATGGTGTCCAAAGAGTTCGGCTCAGCCGGTGACAGCATAGTGGTCGAAGAAAGAATTTCTGGAGAAGAAGCGTCATTTATCGCACTGTGCGACGGCGACTCCATAATTCCTCTCGCCTCAAGCCAGGATCACAAGCGAATATTCGACGGCGACAAAGGTCCAAACACCGGTGGAATGGGTGCCTACTCTCCAGCGCCCGTCGTCACAGCTGAACTCCACGAAGAGATCATGAAAAGGGTGATGAACCCCGCAATAAATACAATGAAAAAGCGCGGCACGCCATTCTCCGGCTTTCTTTACGCCGGCATAATGATTGACGAAAAAAATGGCAGGCCGTACGTGCTCGAGTTTAATGCAAGGATGGGAGACCCCGAGTGCCAGCCGATCATGATGAGAATGAAGTCGGACCTTTACGAATACGTTGACGCAGCGGTTGATAGGCGCCTGAGTTCCATGCCGCCGATAGAATGGCATCCGCAGACTGCTGTTTGCGTTGTGATGGCAGCAAGGGGGTACCCCGGCAGATACGAGAAAGGGGCCGTGATAGAAGGTCTCGACTCATCCGCGCAAAAAGACCTAATGGTATTCCATGCTGGCACGGCGAGGGACGCGAACAGAAACGTCATCACGAACGGTGGGAGGGTACTCGGAGTAACGGCGCTGGGGAGCACCGCAGAAGAAGCTGCGGACAGGGCTTATTCGGCCGTCCGCCACATCAGGTGGGGCGAAAATGGCCACCAGTACAGAACTGACATTGCGAGAAGAGCGATCGTTAGCCAAAGGCAATGAGTACGCTTTCGGTGGCCAGTGCGCCGACGGGCCTGTCATGCCGGAGCCTGGGAATCTTGTCTACTACCTGAAATTCGTATGCAAGGCCAATTGACTTTACTCGAGTGTCTGAAAGATATCTGTCGTAGTAGCCCTTTCCATATCCAAGCCTGTGGCCGTTTCTGTCAAAGGCCACTCCCGGCACAACAACAAGTTCCGGCGCAGCCGGCTTGCTCTCAGCGTCAGGTTCCATTACACCGAATGCTCCTGCCACTAAGTGTTTTTCTGAAGTGTACTCATAGAACGCTATCTTGCCTCCCTCCATTCTTGGGAGGCTCACCTGCTTGCCGAGCCCTCTTGCGGCCTCTACGAGCGCTTCGGTTCTAACCTCGCCGCCTATCGGATAGTATGCACCAAAGGAACGGGCAGACTTGAAGTAATCGCTTTCGATGACGCGCCGCTGAATATTTGCACTGGCCAGCTGAATCTCGCCCTGACTCAGAGAGTTGCGCCTTGAAAGGATCTGTTTGCGTAAATCCTGCTTGCTTGGAAGCATTCGCTAGGTCATCCCTTTCGATAGTGAAGCCGCAGAGACGGTATTCTTTAGCAGCATCGCCCTAGTCATCAGTCCCACGCCGCCTGGAACCGGTGTAATCCATGACGCCTTGCTTTTCACTGATTCAAAGTCGGCGTCGCCGGTGAGTTTGCCGGCAACCCTTGCAGTCCCGACGTCAATGACGACGGCCCCCTCCTTTATCATCTCCCCTGTGAGGGTGAACCGTTCCCTATTACCCACCGCTGTTATCACTAGGTCTGCAGCACTCAGCTTCGCGGCAAGGTTCCGAGTCCGCGAATGGCAGACGGTTACGGTTGCATCCCTTTCAAGAAGCATCAAGGCAAGGGGCTTGCCCACAAGGTTGCTCCGGTTGACAATAACTGCGTCCTTACCGGGAATTTCAATTTGGTAGAAATCCATCATTTCGATTATTCCCGAAGGAGTGCATGGCTTCAGGATGGCCTTCCCGTTCTGAAGCATGCCTGCGTTGTATGGCGTGAGCCCGTCGACATCTTTTATCGGATTGAGGGAATTGATGACATGAAACTCCTCAATTTGAGGAGGTAAAGGCAGCTGAACCAAGATTCCATGTATTTCGGGATCGTTGTTAAGAAGTGTGACGAGTTCAATGAGCTCTGACTGCTTAAATTTCGTGCCGAGCCTGTGGTCGCGAGTCGAAATCCCGACTTCCTTGGCATCGTTCTGCTTGCCAGACACATATGTCGCAGACGCGGGGTCATCTCCCACCAGCACCGTCGCCAGGCATGGGTGGACTCCGCTTTCATTGAGCTCGCTCACCGCCTTTTTTACGCGGGCCTTGACATCGGCAGAAACAACCTTCCCATCAATAATCTGCGCCCCCACAGTTTGAGAGAGAATGATACGGACTATTTTGCTCTTATGGATGACTGGAAGAAGATAT
>DATEEE010000042.1:0-2085 GCA_035281285.1 Nitrososphaera sp. | reverse complement strand
CTGGACGAATTGCTGCTGGGCGGCATTGAGACCCAGGCAATCACAGAATTCTACGGAGAATTCGGAAGCGGCAAAAGCCAAATTTGCCACACGCTGTGCGTTACAGCGCAGCAGCCTCCAGAAGAAGGTGGCTTGGGCGGCAACATCATTTTGATTGATACGGAAGGCACCTTCCGACCGGAAAGAGTGGATCAGATCGCAAGGGCCAGGGGATTGAATTCGGACGAAACGCTAAAGAGGATAGCGATATGCAAGGCGTACAACAGCAGCCATCTGGAACTTATCATCAAGTCTATGGGCAAATACATCGACGATTTCAAGGCCAAAATGATCATAATCGACAGCATCATATCCCTTCACAGGGCCGAATTTGCCGGCAGGGGCACGCTTGCAGACAGGCAACAGCGCCTCAACGGCATTATGCACAAACTGGTAAGGATCGCAGAGATCTACAATGTCGCGGTAATCGTGACCAACCAAGTGCAGTCCACACCTGATACATTCTTTGGTGATCCTACAAAACCAGCTGGAGGAAACGTGATAGGACACGCGTCGACATACAGGATATATCTTCGAAAGGCTGGAAACGACAGAATCGCGAAAATTATCGATTCGCCGTACCATCCATACGATGACATCCGGTTTACCGTAAACGAAAAGGGCATCGACGACACCGATCAGGAAACGCCGAAAAAGAGATCAGCCAAGGACAAGGACGCAGAATAGTCAGCGCAAGCGGAGGAACCTTTCCTCAGCGCCCTTCAATCTTTGTATTTTGCCGGAGAATTCGACGAATTCCGCCAACTTCTCCCGGGCGCGACCATCCCGGATGGCTTTTCTCGCCAACGTGATCCCCTCCCTCAGATCTATTGCTAACCCGGCCACCACCAGAGCTGCTGAAGCGTTCATGGCCACAATGTCCTCATGTTCAGGAGGCGCTCGCCCGTAGATAGCTTGGAGCGTGTATTTGATCGATTCTTCCTTAGAGTTGACAACAAGTCTTTCTGGTTTTGCGAGTGTGATGTTCAGAACCTTCGGATGTACTCGCAGCCGCTGCGGGGCCCCGCCGTTCTTGATTAAGAGAATGTCATTTTCGCATGTGTTTGAAAGTTCGTCAAACCCGTCAGCAGCATGAACAACCATTGCATCCTGCAAATATCCTTGGCATACTTCAGCAAAGAGATCCAATAGTCTTGGCTCAAAAACTCCGATCACCTGTCCGGTAAGATTGGTGCAGGGGTTGCTCAGAGGACCGATCATGTTAAAGACTGTCCTCACACCAACCGCCTTTCTTGCATTCGACGCATTCTTCATAGCTGGGTGGAATACGGGCGCGAACAAGAAGCCGATGCCAACGGTCTCTATCGATCGCTTCACTTTTTGCGGAGTTGCCTCGAGCGAAACGCCAATTTCTTCGAGAAAATCGGCACTGCCACATGGTCCAGAGACCGATCGATTGCCATGTTTTGCCACCACTGCGCCTGCCGCCGAAGCCACTATTGCGGCGGCTGTGCTAATGTTAAACGACCGGATAGAATCGCCGCCGGTTCCGCATGTGTCGACGAGTCTTCCCTTGATTTTCGGCGTGATGGCGGTAGCGTATTTTCTTGCCGAGTTGAGAGCAGCCCTCACTTCGGCAGGCGTTTCGCCCTTCATTGAAAGCGCAACAAGAAATGCGGCAATTGAAGCGTCGCTAACCGATCCGTTCAGTATCTTGTCAAATACCTCCTTAACTTCATCATCGGACAGATCCACTCTTGCCACCAGCTTCTTGATGGCAGGCCGGATATCGCCGCCCTGACTCATCGCTTCACCATTGAAACAAAATTGAGCAGAATCTTGCGACCCTCCCTGGTGAGCACCGATTCGGGATGGAACTGCACTCCTTCTATCAGGTACTTCTTGTGTCTTATGCCCATGATTTCGCCGTCATCAAGGGCCTCTGCGGTGATCTCTAGGACAGAGGAAGGAAAGGTCTTGACATCAGCGACCAGCGAGTGGTAGCGAGTAGCTTTGAAGGGATTGCTAACATTCTCAAATAGGCGGTCAGAGCTGTACCTTATGGGGCTCGTCTTGCCGTGTCTG
>DATEEE010000041.1:0-8652 GCA_035281285.1 Nitrososphaera sp. | reverse complement strand
GCTGCTTATGTCTAAGCGATTCGCGGCTGATTTCTGAAATGGTGTGAAACCGATAGCGCAAAAACGCGGCGAATTGTAAGTAAATCCTGTTACAGACATGAAGCTATAACTTTGCTGCGCAAATTAATGACGGGAGAGTAGGGGATGACAAGGGTAATCGAAGTTTCAAAGGAAGAATGGCTGGCCCAGCTGCTTCTTGTCATGTGGAAGCAGGTAGGGATCGAGAACATCGAGGAAGAAACGGAGTAGGCGTTGCAATCACGCTGCGCACGAGAATGCAGTCGCTTTAAATAGAGATCGCAGCGCAATTTCGTTAGTTGCCAACCTGGGCTCTCCTGATTGCAATCCCGTTGTTGATTCTGGGAAGTTCTAACGCGGCGTTTGGGTTAGATCAGTTTTCTTTTTCTAACCAGTACTTTTACGTGGACGAAAGCAAGATACTTCACCTGCTCGGGAGAGTAACTAACGAATCGGGTGAAACTGTCAAAGACATCCGGCTGTCAGCAAAGTTCTACGATTCCGCCGGCAACGAGTTGGGCGAGTTTACGAGAGATGCCGAAGCGCGAACCCTTCTGCCGGGGGCATCTTCGCCTTTCGAAATTCTCTTCCTTGATCAAGAGACATCAGAAATAGTTTCGGACTATACTCTCAGCGCGACCGCAAATGCCACTAGCGAGCTGAAAGAAGAAAGATTCACAATAAAATCGTCAAATTCGAGGCAGGATCTTCTGGGTACTTTCTACCTCAACGCTGTGGCAACTAACACCGGCGAGCAGACGGCCACAAATACGATAATGATAGCAACCCTGTACGACCGCGATGGCAAGGTGGTTGCAATAGGGAGGGCACTCGCTGAGGCAGTCCGCGGTACAGCAGACGTACCCGCTAATTCCGACGCCGCGTTCGGAATAGTGGTCACCGAGAAACTCCAGACGTACAAAGCTGTCAGATATTCTCTCTTCGTGCAGTCGGACCAGTACGTGTCACCCGAAGTCATGGTCTCTGATCCCGGCCAGGGAACTGGTGTGGGTAACCAGACGCAGAGCGGATGCCTGATCGCCACAGCCGCGTTTGGAAGCGAATTGGCGCCACAAGTTCAACTGCTGCGAGAATTCCGAGACACCGTTGCCATGGAAACGCTTGCTGGAAGTAGCTTTATGGCTGCGTTCAACAACTGGTACTATTCCTTCAGCCCCTCTGTCGCAGAATACGAGCGCCAGTCTCCGTGGGCGCGGGAAGCGGTTCAGGTTCTCATCCAGCCGCTCTTGTTTTCGCTCGCCGCGGCCACCTCCCTTCACCATTCGCTTTCGGCAGTCGGGGTTGATTCAGAAACAGCGATCGTGATGACGGGGATCTCGGCCAGCTCACTCATTGGAATTTTGTACCTCGGACCGGCGGCCGCCCTAGTCGGCTTGAGGACGAGTCCGCCTCTCACCTCGAAATACGTGAAGGTAATTCTATCAAGTTGCTGGATTGGGAGTGTCAGCCTGCTTGTCATTGCGGGAACTTGGATGATCCCTTCAGTTATCTCCGTTGCCGCGGCTGCAGTCGTGATCTGCTCCATGGGGACGGGTGCGATCGTTCTGTCGGACCGATTGGCTAGATTGCGAACCGGCGTATTTCGCCGGAGGCGATAATTTCTGCTACCTTTGCTCTGATCCGGCCGGTGTCGATCCCGTGATAGGCACCGCTTGAGCCTTCAAATTTCTCGATCGCCCGTTTCAGAATCGAAATGCATATGTCGGGTTCGTCTTTTTCGTCATGAACGAAGGCGGCGGCGACCAGGATGATGCCGTTCAGGACCGATTTTTCGCTTCCGGAGGTTTCCTTCCAGACACCTTCAAGATATTCGTGGGCATTCCAGTACTTTTCAGCGTTGAACGACTTTACTGCAAGCTTGATTGCTTCCGCCTTGGGCAGGTGCTTTTCGATCACCTCCTCGAATGAAGCGACTGGAGAGATCGCTTCCAACTTACCAAAGTATGGCCGTTCATCTGTCCCTGGGGGCATGCTTATGTCATATTCGATGTACTTTGTCGAGACCCTGGTGTCCCGTACCACTAGGTCGCCTTCCTCGAGAATCGCTCTCGCATCCGCCAGCAACTTAGCTGCATCCTTTGGAGAGTGCCGCTCGTTCACGAGGTGTACCATAAACCTCCGCATTTTTCCCCGATGCTTCTCTGTCAAAGTTAAACCTCTCCTCTTGATCAGCACCGACTCACATATTCATTCCCTGCCTAACTAGTAGAATGACACAGGTCAATCCTTGGTCGTGTCTGCCGCACCCAAGGTGAAAAAGTAAATAGCGGATCGCGACCTGAAAAGCCCTATGAAAACCGTCAGCATAGAGGACCAAACGCACAGACGACTTTCGTCACTCCTTAACGAAACAATGGCTGCAAAGAAAAGGGATGTCGACTTTGACTATGTGATCAACATGCTCATAGATACTTACCACGATAGCATTGCCTTCAGCGGTGAAAACGCAGGGGGCTGAGCTTAAATTGCGGAACTTGCATTATTTCTGGTTGCACGCACATGGAGCCGCGCACGCCCCAAGTAATCGTGGTGCTAATGATCGCAGTGGCGCCACTTCTCTCGCAGAATGCACTTGCCATCTACGACCAGCCGACAATAATACTCGAATCTGCTTTCGTTGACGCTGCCGGCAGTGCTAACGTTGTTGGCACTGTGCGGAATTTCGCGCAGAACCCCGTTGAGGTAAAGATTGGCTTGAAAACTTCAGATGGGTCTATTCTTGAAACAGACACTTTTGGCAGGGTTTTGCAGCCTTTGACCGATGCTCCGTTCAAGTTCACCTTACATGATGGCATCGAAGCGTCAGGCAAGCCTTACATCATGCAAGTCTCGGAAGTGGAGCAAACTCAGTACAGCACTCTTTTGCTTTCTTACGACGGCATGGCCGTCGGCGAAGAGCGGGCTTTCGTCGGCACCGTAAAGAACACTGGTTCGTTCGAAGTAAGAAATGTCAGCGTGTATGCAGCAGTCCATAGCCCCGACCATAGATTTCAACTTGACAGCGTAAGGAGCAATGTCATTCCGATAATCATGCCTGGGGAGGAACGTGAATTCATCGCAATACCCGATCCCGCAATCCGGGATAGTGTGATCTATTTCAGCTGCGCCGGTCTGGACTATGACGACCCCATAACTACCGTCAAGCTCAGCGACGGCAGACTCTTGCCTTATGACATGAAGGCCGTTGCTCAGGTCAGTGGCTTCAAGTATGACGACTCTGCGGACAGTCTTGTATTCGGAATCCGTCCGTACAGTCCGGAGGGTGGGGACGTCTCGCTGCAGATACCACAGCTGGAGAGTAACCACACGGTGTCAGTCTTTGTGGACGGAGTCGTACACGATGCTTCCGTCACTGGCGACGGCAAAACCATGAACATTGATTTTTATGTGCCGAGCGGAGAACACGAAGTGCAGGTCCAGGGTGTCAGAAATATCCCTGAATTTTCAAACGCAATAGTTGCATTTTCTGCTGCGGCTGGCGCTGCCATCGTTGCATTTAGAATAAAGGCAGCGTTTAAAATGTCCTGAACTTCAAAGTTTTCCATGCATGTTGCTCTGATTTCGAAATCGGCGAAAGCAATGAGACTGGATCTCTATGACGACCGGTTGGCGACCCTCGAATCAGACTCGTTCCAAGATCTGTACACGCTGAACTTTCATCTGCAGACGCTCTCGAAAAAGCACAGGATCTCCAAAGCGTTGATGGTCGTTCACGATGCAGACAAGAACAAGGTTGATCTTGCACTTGCGCAAGACGATCAATCATTCTTTGTAAGCTAGGTAAGCCTGTAGTTCCTGTGCGCGATGGCGACCTTCATACTGGAGTGACAAGCCGGGCACTCGGCCCAATTGCGGTCCCCGAAATACTGCCAGGTGTAGCCGCACTTTCCGTACGTGCATTTTAGCCACTTGCCTCTCGGCACGCGCTTCCAATCCTCCTGCATTGGCTTTCTTGCCCTGCGCCCCCCCCTAGGCATCCGCTTCTTGTTGTAATAGGACAAACACTCCTTCAACTCATTCCAAAGTTAAAGACGTATTGATACAACCGGGTTTCTACATATCGCGAAAAATAGTCACAATGAGAGCAAACGGATCATCAGTCGAATCGTACATGATTATAGAATTGATAAGTCTTATATACACCCCGGTGCATGCCTTTCACTAATGAATAAGGCAATCGTTGCAGGTTTGGCTGCAGGTGTTCTGGTAGTAGGACTTATTTTGAGTCCTTTGTTCACAGGAACCCCACTATCACCGGCACAGGCAGACCATGCAGGCGGTCACAAGAAAATCACTCTGATTGCAGACGAGATGGAAGTTCAAGTAGCACCGGCTAACCCGTTGCACCCAGGCGGAATCATGTACAACGCGATGGTCTTTAACGGCACAATTCCGGGACCAGTTGTCTCCGTTCACCAGGGCGACACGGTAGAATTTACACTGACAAATGAAGGCGATGTTATACACAGCCTTGACTTCCACGCAGGCTTTGGCCCAAGCAAGGCGCTGAGCGGCAATGTCGCAGCCGGCGAATCAAAGACATGGACCCTTGAAGCTGTTAACGCGGGAGTATTCCTCTACCACTGCGGTGCTGATGGCCTCAATGGCGTTTGGGAACACATTGCCAACGGAATGTACGGCGGCATCGTGGTTCACCCACACAATGAAAAGCCAGCAAAGGAATTCTATGTAGTCTTTGGCGAAATCTACAACGCCGCTGACGCGGGACCATTCGTTGGTAGCAATGGCACAACTGGATCATTTGACCTAGTGAAACTCTGGACAGATAGTCCTGACTTGATTCTCACTAACGGCATGGCCCACAAGTACGTGCCAGAAATCGGAGCCGCATCAAAGATCCCACTGAATCCTGACGCAGAAATATTCATGGTCAAGCCAGGAGAGCAGACTAGATGGTACCTCGTCAACCCAGGTCCGAACGGCTATGTTGCATTCCACTTCATCTCTGGCATGATTGATGTCCGCGATGGCTCGATCAAGAACCGATATGGAACTCAGGTGAAGAACGACGAAACATGGACTATTCCGCCAGGTTCTGCCACGGTAATCGAGGCAGTATTCCCAGAGGCAGGAGTCTACGTTGGTGTCGACCACAACATGAGCCACGTCCTTAAGGGAGCAGCATTCGCTGTGTTGGCAACCGAAGACGCCACAGCAGATGACCACCCAGAAGGAACGTGGGTTCCATCGATGGAAGACACCATGATGGAAGACAGCATGGAGATGGAGGGCTAAGCCCCCACTCTTCCCTTTTTCATTTCTACCACAAAGCTTTTCTATAGATAATTTTGAATAGTTTCATTGGCTAAACGTCAGTTTACCATAGACATCGGGACGGAGCAGATCCCCGTGGAAGGCCAGGTTCACAAGAACGTCGCCGTAAAGTACCTGATGAAGAGGCGCAGGTCAGTCTTGATGACAAAGAATCCGGAAAAAGTCGAAAAGCTCTTTAGCGACCTCCCGAAGTCGATCAAGATCATTGGAAAGCAGTTGACCCGGGAGTACAAAGTGATGTGGGAGAGGGTCGGTACGGAAGAGTACGAAGGCTCACGCTTTACCTTTACCCTGGACGACCTTGGCGACTCTTCGTCAAAGACCTAGCTATTTCGAATCGTTCAGCATGAGTCCGCCTATCTGGCTGTAGGTCTTTAGGAAGAGCATTCCCTTCGGCGTAGTCTTGTAGGTCTGGCTTCCTTTCTCGAAATCAAGCAGTCCATTCTCGACCAGGACAGACAGATATTCCTTCAACTGCGCATAGGAAAGGTACGCCTTGTACATTATTTTCGTTTTAGTCGTACCACCACTGGCCGCTTCAAGAATTTGCGACACAATGTCAGTTCTGCTCCTGTATTTCATGCATTCGTATGCGCGGAACTATTATAAAAAACGTAGGCTATGATTTAATGGAACAATCCTCTACGTCTGAAAACAATTTTAACGCCACGTGGACGCCCCTGACCTATTGAAGAGCATTAATTTCGTACTTCTGGGGGACCAGAGCATTGCTCCCCAGTTGGGAAAGAAAGGTACCGCGACGGATATTGCAATTTATGATCGCAAGACGAGCGATGTTGTATACACGTGGACATCGCCAACAACATTCCCTGACAAGATACAGCCCCTCATGCAGGCGGTGAACATTGCAGAGTACGCGATATTGAATGTCGCCGCTCTTGACCGGTTTCTGGGTGAGCAGATAGTTGCGCTCGAATACGCCGGGCTTTTCACTGGATTTGTCCTTCACTCCTACTCTGTTGACCGGGAAAAACTGAAATCGGCGCTCAAGCCGACGCAGATTTCCGGCTATGCCTTCGTTGACTCTGTCGACGATCTAAAGGCCGAAGTGGGAAAACTGGCGCCAAGGGGCCTGGAAGGGCCGACCGTGATCGTAGTCGACCACGCTCTTGACGTAAAGGGGGTCGGAACCGTGGTCCTTGGCGTGGTCCGGCAGGGTCAGGTCAAAGTTTACGACGAGCTCAGCCTGGCACCTTCGATGAAGCCCGTGCTCGTAAAGTCTATTCAGATGCACGATGATCCGGTCCAGAGCGCCTCGAGTCCATCAAGGGTCGGGCTTGCAGTAAAGGGAGTGACGGCTGACGAGGTATCGCGAGGCGACATAATCTGCAAGCAGTCCGATGGGTTTGTTAGTACCGGAGGAAACCTAAAAGTGGGTTTCAAAAAAAGCCCCTTTTTCAAGGGCGAAATCCTCGACAGCCAGATGTACATGATGTCGCTCGGAATGCAGATCCGCGCCGTCAAGGTAAAAACCGCTGACCAAGATGTGCTTGAGGTTTCGGCAGAAAAGCCAGTCGCCTACCTGAAAAGCCAGCCATGTATTCTCCTAAAGCCCGACAACCAGGGCACAAGGATAATTGGCAGAGGAGACATACTATGAGCCATAAATCAGGAAAATAATTACCAGCCCATTCCTCTAAGGCGTGTGCACCCGGAGAAAAAAGGGATTAGGGTCTTTGGAATAGCGGAGAGCTTTCGGAAAGGCGGGAAAAGGTCAGCGCTTGCGGGAATCGTCATGCGCCGGGATCTCGTAATAGACGGAGTGTCATTCGGATCGGCGACGGTTTCCGGAGACGACGCTACTGACTCCATTCTGCGGATGTATGATTCTCTTGAAAGGCAGGACGTAACATGCATGATGATCGGAGGCCTTGTAATCAGCATGTACAACATCGTGGACGGAGAGCGCATAGTGGCAAGCACTGGCGTTCCGATCATCGCCGTCACTTACGAGGAATCGGATGGTCTTGAGCAAAACATCAAGGGCCGGTTCGATAACTGGCAAGAAAAGTTGACGCTCTACAAAAAGCTGGGCTCCCGGGAAAAGATCAAGCTTCGGACGGGCAAGACACTTTTTGTCCGCTGCTGGGGGCTGAGCCAGCGGAAGGCGGTCTCCATACTGGATTCGTTTACACTCCAGGGCTCGCTCCCCGAGCCCGTCCGCGTTGCGAGGATCGCAGCTCGCAGCCTCTCAGCAATGCTTTAAATTACAAAGTGCGAGATCAATCCTGCACTCTGGTGGGGTGGCAGAGCGGCCATGCGTTCGCCTGCAGTAAGTCGGCGACGTTCAAGCAGAGAGCGAATTTATAAGGGTTCGAATCCCTTCCCCACCTTCATAATTCTTGTGATCTGTCCGCGCCTTTTGGGACAGCGAATATTTTCAAATTGCAGAGCTACCATCCTGCCGCTAATAACCAAAGTCTGTCTGTAGCTTGCTCCTACTCTATAGCCCTTATTATTGACTCGCGGTAGCTTTTAGTCGAGAGCTTGACGGAGGAGCAGGCAATACCTTGTCCCAATTGCGGGAAGCCAATATTTACTGAAAAGTTCTGCTCTGGTTGCGGCGCCGCAAACCCGATAAACTACATTGACGAGTCGGTCAAGGTGTCAAAGTCAAGAATCATACACCGCAAGCAAAAACGATCCATCCCCGTCCGGATTATTATCATAGGGGCCATTGTTGCAATAAGCCTCATCATGGCGAGCTTTTACGGGAACAGCTTTGCTCTTGATAACATGCAGTACAGGGCCAAGAATGTGTCCGAATTTGACTTTACTTCGCTAACTTCGCAGGTCGAGCTAGAAGCCTGCAACCCGACCGCATTCCCGTCGAGCTTTGACAAGTTCAGCGCTGTCGTGAATTATAGGGGAGGCGAGTTCGCGCGAATCAACGTCGACGGCGGCCAGGTGATGCCGTATTCTGCGTCCTCCTTCGACGGCGAGCTCAAGCTGAGTGCGATGACGGTCAGCGGCCTAGTGATTGCCCTGGCGGACGCGATTAGAGGCGTAGACAGCCCTTACAATGAAAATGACATCACGCTGAAAATCACAACGGAAGCCACCATACTTGGCATTGCTCCTTACACCCATACTCAGGAATTCACATTTTCGGAATTCCGGCAGTTCATGAGTACTCAGCAGGCCGACAGTTACCACTGCTCGTAAACGTTCAACTATGCCGGCGATCTAGTTTCGGCAATGCGCCACTTTCGCCATTCGTTCTCCGTCAAATCAGAGATTACCCGGGTGTGGGACTTTTACACAGACATGAGGCACCTGGAAGTGATAACGCCTCCG
>DATEEE010000040.1:0-3323 GCA_035281285.1 Nitrososphaera sp. | reverse complement strand
TCAAGCCATCGCAAATGACTGCAAGCGGGCTGTGCGGAGTGGCCGTAACAGCGATGATTCTCCTGGCGAACTTGCGGACGGCCTTGGCTGCTTTCACGTTGGCCGAGGTCCGGCCCGAGATAGAAATCAGATAGACATTCTTTCCACGTGCTATGGTTGGCGTGTCAATTAGGTCCAAGGGGTGGCAGCTGAGCGCCTGAGTACGCGACACCATCTGCACTGCCAGGGCTGCGGCGTATGAATCGCCTGCGCCGACAAAAATACATTCAGTCCGCGGTCGGTGGAGGATATGATTGGCAAGATCGCGGGGCTGGAACCTGATTTCTGTTTCCATTGCCTCAATGGAATTCACAAAATCCAGAACGTATCGGCATAGATAAGTCTGCCACTAGGAGGCTACTTTTTCTCTCCCTGGCCTTCTATCACAATCATTGTCAGGGTGGAGCGCACCTTGTCTATCCTCCTGACGTGCCAGGTAATGGTCTCCCTCAGCCTGTCCATAGAGTCCGACCTTATCTTGGCAATGATGTCATAGACCCCGTAGACTCCGCTTACTTCTACGGATTCCGGCAGCTTTTTGAGCTCCTTGATGATTTCTTCCTCAGAGCCGAGGTCGCAGTTGATAAGGACGTATGCGGTGGGCATGCCAGCTTTTGCTCTGGATGTGTTATTAAACTCATCGCACGCTAGAACTTTTGCTTGGACAGCTTTTTTGCCTTGACATAGTCGACAAAGTAAAACATGTAGGTCCTCTCATTGACTTTAATGATCCACGGGATGAACGATTCTTCTTTTTCACTTTTCTCCCCAATTTCGAATCCGGAATTTGACAATAGAGTTCTAAACGACCTTGCGTCGTACTGCACGCGCTTTGGCTCACGGTTATAGTCGTATGGGTCGGAAATAATTACGTCGGCGTGTGGCTTGAGCAGGCGGTGAATGGAACCCAGTAGCTTGTCCGCGTCTACCAGCTCGAGAAGGTTGAGCGCCAATACTAGATCGAACTTTCCAGGCGCAAAAGGAGGGCTGAGCGAATCCGCAACGCAGAATTCCACGTTTCCGCGCTTTGTTTCGTACATTTTTTTCCTTGCCTCCTTGATGAAGGAAAAGGAGAGGTCGATGCCTATCGCAAATGCATACTTTGATGCCAGCAGCATCGTGCTATAGCCCATGGCGCAGGCCATATCCAGGACGACGCCGTCCATTTTCGGATTAATACCGTGGACCACTCGATTGTACACTTCATTCGGCTTCAGGCGCCATCTGAGTGATTTTAGCAGCCTGTCTTCCGACGAATGTTCGTACTGTGTCCACCTGTAAGGGACGAACCAGCTGCCACCTTCCTCATACCTGTCGTTCGATGAAGACGCGGGCGAAAGTTTTGAGCCGCTTTCCTTTAAGAAATCCTTGATCTCGTTTGTCTTGCTTTCCATGAGCCACCTCCCAAAGGTCTGCGCCCGTCCGGCAGCATACGCGGGAAAATCCCTTACCACGATTGCAACGCCCTGGATCACGGGATAGGCTGCTCCACATTCTCCGCATTTGAGCAGACCTTCAGTACACTCATTGGCGCCGTCCTTTTCAAAGCTCTCCAGTGAAAGCCTGATCTGCTTGTCCGCATGCTGCAGGCATACCAAGTGGTTGGCGAACTGGATCTTCATCCTTGGCGGTTATGCCTAGAATGCCATATAAATATCAGAGAAGGCCGTCCTGATGAAGTCTGTCCAAGAGAGGAGCAAGGGCGAGGACAACGTCCTTCTCTGCGAGGGTGAAGGATGCAGCAATGCCTAGGGCTACTGAGAGCATATTTCGGTCCTCCCGCGCAGTATGAGACTGCGCTGCAAAGATTCCGAATTCATTCGAATTTCGCTCAAGCCACGCCTTCCAATCCTTTGTTCTGATGGCGTTGGTTTCAAGAGACGATATCACGAAATCCAGGTCCATCCCATCCTCCCTGTCGAGCAGGCCCAGCTTTACCATCGGAAGTAGAAGCGTTGCCTCAGGTACTTGTGAGTGCGACTTGTTCAGCTCCTCGACTATTGCATCTTCCTGATCGTTCGGCTCAATGTCGCCATAGTGCGGGAAGAAATAGCCTGCAAGGTTTCCGTCCCAGTCGTAAATCTTGTAAAGCCCGTCCTCGTATTCTGACTTCCAGGACGATTTCTTGCCGAACAATTCGTATGAAAGTGCGGAAGCTCTCCAATATTTGTATCTAATCCGGATATGTCAATTCTGGAAAATGGTTTCCAAAGCATTGGTGATCGGAGATCGCGATTAATCATGACAGTTGAGTACGGAGCTATGTTCCAGTAGATCTGCTGTATGAAAATTTCAGCATTTTGCCGCTGTCCAGCTATACCTTAAATTATGGCTGCACGCGTACTGGGCTCATGTCTGAACCACAACCATCGCAACAAGAGCAGCCGCCCCAGCACCGGGAAGGCCCACACGACACCATATACATCGGCAAGAAACCGCTGATGACCTACGTGACTTCGACATTGATACAACTGGCAAATCAGCCGACTGTCACCATCAAAGCAAGGGGTCTTAGCATAGGAAGAGCAGTAGACGTCTCGCAAATCACCCTCAAGAGGATGGAAAGCGCAGGCTACAAGATAGGCGACGTTCGAATTGGCTCTGAAACCGTCCAGTCAGAAGACGGCAGGACCCGAAACGTTTCTACTATCGAGATCGAAATAAGGAAAGGCTAGCGGATCGCTGCTGATTCCTTACTTTTTGTTATTATTACCCCTCTACGAAACTGCTCTACGGGCTTGGCCGAGACAGCGGCGATCTATCTAGCGCACCTGAACCCTCTTACGAATGCTCACGAGGCGATAATCTCAGGTCTCCTAAGTAAAGAATACAGGGTTTATGTTTTTCCAGTCCGGTTCCTAAAGGCCGGGACAGAAGTCAACACACGCAGTTTTCCATTTCCTTACGAGATCCGACGGCAGATGGTAGAATCCCTTTTTGGAAAGGAAGTCAAAGTGCTCCCTGACTATACGTTTCATGCCCCATACTCAAGGTATTTGCCTCCGCTGTTTTCTCGAAGGTCCTGGGAGTTACGAGCGCGTATCATCGCACAGATAAAGGAAAGACGATTTGTTTCCTATACCGGCGATCCTGCCGAAAGGCTAATGCTCCGGATTTACAGGCTGAACCCACTCAGGGCGAGCAGGCATGAAATATCTGCCTCATCGGTAAAGGAAAGCCTTTACAGCCAGGTCCTGGATGGCGGTGAGGATGAATGGAGCGACAAGGTTCCGACCTCCGTTGCGAAGATAATAAGAAACAATTGGACGCTTCTAGAAAGATTT
>DATEEE010000039.1:0-4221 GCA_035281285.1 Nitrososphaera sp. | reverse complement strand
GCAATAAAGAAGCAGCTCGGAATGCATTAGGAGGGTGTAAACATTTATCTAACGTGCAGCGCGATCAATTTTCCCGTTGCTTGACAACAAGTCCAGGCTGCCCATTGCGATCAAGGATGTCGTAATCGTAGTTGCAGGGGTGGCGATCGTATGGTCCGTTGTCTGGATCTGGTTTGGAACTAACCCATTCTATGTGGTGTCCAGCGGCAGCATGGAGCCGGTTCTCAAGCAATACGACATTTTGGTCGTTCGGGATGGAAATTCTTTTGAGGACCTGAAGGTCGGGGAGATTATTGTTTTCAACAGGCCCGAGGGCGGGGACAGGGTCATAGTCCATCGAATTGTCGAGATAACAGAGGGAAGGGACGGCGACAGGATACTGAGAACCAAGGGCGACGCCAACCCATCTTCGATACCGGGAACCGACTTTCCAATCGAGCGCGGGGACTACATCGGCAGGGTCGTCTACGTCATCCCTGGAGTCGGCGTTATCACCCAGGCGATAGCGCCACCCGTGAACTATATCATAATCGCAATAATTCTGGCCATCCTATTCTTCAATAGGATGGGCAAAAAGAACAAGACTGCCGCCGCGGCAACGGAGCCTGCAAAAGATACAGGGGAAAATCCGGCCTCCCAGCCGCCATCTAGTCCGGCCCCTGCTGGGGCCGCTGACACGGCTGCTGAGCCGCCGAGCCCACCCAAAGATCCGAGCCGCGATCACGATGAAGTCAAGGACTGAATACCTTACCTTCAATACGGCAACGCGCAAGGCGTTTGTCAATATCACCCACGATGTCCGCAAGGTCGTATCCGAGAGTGGTGTCAAGGAAGGCATCTGCCTCGTCAATGCGATGCACATCTCTGCGAGCGTCTTTATCAACGATGACGAGCGTGGCCTCCACCGGGATTTTGATGAGTGGCTCGAAAGGCTGGCCCCTCATTCGCCAGCAAGCTACCAGCACAACCGAACCGGGGAGGATAACGCCGACGCGCACCTAAAGCGGCAGGTGATGGGAAGGGAAGTCGTGGTGGCAATCACCGCGGGCAAGTTGGACTTTGGGCCATGGGAACAGATATTCTACGGAGAATTTGATGGCAGGCGGCCAAAGCGGGTACTGGTCAAAGTAATCGGCGAATAGGCGCTCTGGTCGAGTTGCAAGCAGGTATATATATAGCAACTATATAAAGCCCCTATATATGCCTCAGACCAAGCCCATCGTGAGCATAGAAAACGTTGTTGCTTCGGCCACCGTGAACCAGACGGTCAATCTTAACCTGATTACCCAGATTTTTCCGGACGTAGAATATCACCCTGACCAGTTCCCGGGCCTTGTCTTTAGGCTGCGGTCGCCCAAAACTGCGACTCTGATTTTCAGCTCCGGCAAGATGGTCTGCACAGGCGCCAAGTCTGAAAAGATGGCGATCCAGGCGGTCAAAAACGTGGTCCTCAAGCTCAAAAAAGGCGGGATTCCGCTGGAGCACGAGCCCCAGATAGAGATCCAAAACATTGTCGCGTCGGCAAGCTTGGGCGGCAAAATCCACCTGGAGCTTGCTGCCAGGGTGCTTCCGCGCAGCATGTACGAACCCGAGCAGTTCCCAGGCCTTATACACAGGATGCTCGATCCAAAGACGGTGATTTTGCTTTTCGCAAGCGGCAAGCTGGTCTGCACCGGAGCAAAGAAAGAGAGCGAGGTCTACCGCGCGGTGAGCAACCTGCACACGCTACTTGAAGAAAAGAACCTGATGATCTACGAAGGCTGACTACTCGTTTTCATAGTCTCCCCTTGATTCGACCTGCCTCATCACCGACTCGAGTGTGTTGTCGTCTATGAGGCCGGCACCATTAAGGGAGTTTGCGATGTCGTCCACCGAAGCCACGGAATGCAGCCGGACATTCATTTTTTTCAGATGTTCGTCTGCGCCTTCCATCCGGTTGACAAGCGCGACTACGTTTTCCACTATCCCGCCGTTGGTCCGGATCACGTCCACCGCGTGACCTACGGAATTACCAGTGGTGGCCACGTCGTCGATAATAACGACTCGGCTGCCCGAGGGCAGGTGGCCTTCGAGCAGCTTGCTCGTGCCGTATCCCTTTGACTCTTTTCGCACGTACGCAAACGGCTTTTCCATTTCGTAGGCAAGCGCAGATCCGAACATTAGTCCCGAAGTCGGGACGGAAACCAGCGCGTCAAAGTCTGTGCCTATTTTTGCCATGACCGTCTTCCTGAGAGCGTCCACTGTAAGTCGGAAGTGCTTTGGAAAGCTGGGCAGCATCCGCAGGTCGATGTAGTACGCGCTGGGCCTGCCGCTTGCGAGCGTGAAGGCGCCGAATTTTAGCGCATTCGTCTTTAGCAGGAAAGAAGCAAATTCTAGGGTAAAGTCAGAATCCACGGTAGCCGTACCATAGATTCATTTTTATCTTTATCTTCGCCACTCCGGCTCACTAGATGCCGGAGATTTGGCTAAAGTACGGCACGACCGACGTCGTCCTTGACATCAGGTTCGATAATTTGGCAAGCCAGGTCTCTTCGCCCATCAAGCCCATCCCCGAGGAGCAGGTGAGGTCCGCGCTCGAAGGAGTGCCACTCGCTGACAACATGCTGGTGACGGCACTCTCGCCTTCAAAGTCGGTGTCGAGGGCCGTCATTATGCTTGCAGAGGCAGCGCGCGCCAAGGGTTTTGGAGTTACGATCGACGTGCCCGCTAGGATAGCAGGCATGCTGAGGGCGCAGCTCACTTCACTTCCAGGAGGCGAGGCGATCCCAATTAACCGGGTTGACCATTCCCATTTTCACGACCGGGCAGGCAAGTTCAGCTCGGCCATTAGCGTGTCTGCAGTGTCATACGATCCACTTTTCGGATTCGGAGGAGCGCCGACAGCAATTCTTAGGAATTTTCTGCCCGAAAAGATGGAGGAGGCGTATCGCGCACGGCCGGAGGACAACATTCCTTCGCCCGGAGTAGAAGGGAACCCCCTCAGGATCGCCAGCGAAGCGATGCAAAACATCGCGGCGACTTCAGTGGAGCTCGTGACAGGAAGCTCGGGGATTGCTGCTGTTCATGTCGGCACCCTGCAGGACGCATTTGGAAGGGCGGTATCGGATCTCAGGTCGATGTCTCTCGTCGAGGAGGACCCTTCAAAGTGTGCGGTGATTAGCGCGAGCAGCGAGCAGGCCGTCCAGAGCAACCTTTCGTCATCGCTCAATTCGCTATGGAACAACATCCACATTGTAAAGGAGGGAGGGGTTGCAGTTCTACTTGCAGAGTGCCGCGAAGGTCTGGGTGGGGGTGCGCTCCAGATGTTTGTGGAGGGCAGGTTAAAGCCGGATCAGGTGATCAGCGCCCCGTATTCAGACGGCCTAGAGCACTTGGTATTTGCGGGAGAACTGCGCAAGAAATACGACCTCGGGTTGGTCTCAACGCTCCCGAGATACTACGCCGGCACGATGCTCGGTTTTGGCACTTATTCGGGAATGAGTGAGGTTCTTCAGAGCCTTCCGGAAAAGTTGGGCAAGAACTATAGAGCAATCGTGCTTTCCGACTCGGACATTACGCTGGTTAGACCTAGAATCTAGAGATAAGCCGGCATTGGGGCGCAGATAGCTGCTATGGCCAGTGCCACTATGAAAAGCACCTTTCGTCCGCGCGAGACAGAAGTGACGTCGTCAAGTGGTGCGACCTGTGGTGCCCTTAGCGCCAGAAAGAGTACCAGAGCCCCCATCGTCGGGATGCCGAGAGCAAAGAGTGCCCCAATTCCCCCGAATGTCAGCAGGCGATGGTGCTTCGCGCCAAGCGTCGCCCTGGCAATGTGCCCACCGTCTAGCTGGGCTGCAGGAACTAAGTTGAGGAATGTCAGCAGGAACCCAAGCCACGCTGCGAACATGACCGGAGACATTACCAGCACATAGTCATCTGACGCCGTGCCGGTGAGCTGCATCGTGGCCATCATTATCAGACTCGGATTGAGCTCGAATAACTCGTTGCTGCCTAGCAGTCTTTCTGCCTCGTTCAGCGGAATCATTACGGAAATCGATGCGCCATATATCGAAACTATTATTGCCACTACAAGTCCCGCTATTGGTCCGGATATTCCAACGTCGAACATCGCGTTCCTGTTGGGCATATTGCTCCGCATCCTTATCATCGCGCCAAGCGTCGGCGGAATGAATCCCAGGCCGGGAATTGTGGGTATGAAGTAAGGCCACGATATTCTGATAC
>DATEEE010000038.1:0-3706 GCA_035281285.1 Nitrososphaera sp. | reverse complement strand
TTACTTTTTCGGCTTCCTCATAGGGCTGGCTGCCAACATTGCTGTGCTTCTCGCGATGGTCTTTTACCTCCGGCGCAGGCAGATTCAGGCAATGAAGGCATTTGGCTTTAGCGATGAGACTGCCGGCAGAGGGTACGCTGACAGCAGAGTTAGCCTCCGCTATGTCTGCCTCTCATGTGGAGGAGAATTCAAAGGTGCTAGCTGTGCAAGATGCGGATCCAGGATGAAAAAACCGCTATTTTAGCAGATACTCCTGGTCTCCGGCTATTACTGCAAGAGTATTTTTTGTGCCAGAATCTTAGAATCTTGTCCCAAGATGATGTATCTGCTCTTCATTACCTTCCGAAACACCCGGCGCAAATCTGGACATTTATAAAATCGGATAGACGGATGATTTGCAGAATGACAAAGACTTGCCTAAAGTGCGGCAAACCGATAGAAGAAGCAGTGGACGACCCAGCTGCCGAAAAGTACCCCGCATGCGCCGCTTGCTGGAAGGAATGGACCACCTACGCGGTTATGGTCATGAACGAGATGAGGCTTGACATGTCGCTCCCCGAGCACAGGAAGGCGCTCCGCAAGTACGAACGAATGTTCTTTGGGCTGGAAAAATCCGAAGGAGAGATCCAAAAGAATCCAGAAAAAAAGCCAGACCACATGCACTGACTAGCCCAGTTTCAGAGCGCGCCGGGCTTCTGCGGGGATGAGCTTCAACACTTGCTGACCCTTGTGGATGGAGAGAAGTGTCTCGTGAAGCGAATCAATGATTGATTGTCGCTGCCTCTCGTCCAGCGACAAGAATGTTCCGGTAAGAGTACTAAAGTCCAGCTTTTGGAGTGTGCCGGGATTTGCCAGGACCTGCTGCGAATACACGGTGAAAAGAGTAGCGCGCTTGTCGGGTTCAAACTCCGATACGACTTCGAGCCATGTCCTGAAAAGTACCGCAAGTTTTGCAGGATCTATCGACGGCGCGGCCTGGAGGGCCATCGCGATAGTCTCGCGCTTGTCCTCTTCAGTCATGGAAAAGAATTCTTTCAGCCGGCCCTGAATCATTGGCTTTCTCAGAAAGTCCGGCAAATTTGCAAGTATCTGTATGATGTTTCCTGCCGCCGTGTCTGGCACGCAATTCGTCTGTTGGCGGGGGAATTTAATCCGTGGCTCATCAGGATTAAATAGCCACCCTCCATGACACAAAAGTGCTGAAGAATGCCATGCCTCGTTACTGTCGGCGGATTTTACGGGGATGAAGGTAAGGGCAAAGTCGTCGCGTATCTGGCGATAAAGGACAAGGCGACAATTGCAGTAAGAGGGGGTGTGGGTCCAAACGCAGGCCACACTTTTACTTTTGAAGGCAAGACGTACAAGGTTCGAATGCTGCCAAGCGCTGCCTTGAGCCCAACTACCAGGCTCCTGATCGGAGCAGGCGTCCTTGTTAACCCGCAGGTACTGCAGAGTGAAATCACGATGTTTAACGCTGACGATCGCACGTTTGTCGACGGCCAATGCGGCATAATCGAGCAATCCCACATTGACAGGGACAAGAGCGAAGACCACCTGAAGACCACTGTCGGCACAACCGGCACGGGGACAGGACCGGCTAATTCTGACCGGGCTCTAAGAGTATTAAGGCTCGCAAGGGACGTCCCAGAGCTTTCACTTTATGTTGAAGACGTAAGCAATTCGGTAAACTTTGCACTCGACAGAAAAGAAAGTGTCATAGTCGAGGGAACACAGGGGACCTACCTCTCCCTCTTCCACGGCGGCTACCCATACGTTACTTCGAAAGACGTTACTGCATCCGGGATCTGCTCGGACGTCGGCATCGGGCCAAAGAGGGTCGACGATGTCTTGGTGGTCTTCAAGGCTTACGTCACACGAGTTGGAGGAGGCCCGCTGAATAACGAGATCGACGAAGAAGAAGCCAAGAAGCGCGGCTGGCTAGAGTTTGGGAGCGTCACTGGCAGACAGCGCCGGGCTTCGCCTTTTGACATGGAACTTGCAAAGCGCGCGATAAGGCTAAACAGCGCCAGCCAGCTCGCGGTTACAAAGCTTGATGTATTATTCCCCCAATGCGCCGGCATGCGCGACTACGAGAGGCTGCCGCATGACGCAAGGAAATTCATTGAAGAGATAGAGGGCGAGACGGGGCTCAGAGTTACACTGATCGGGACAGGCCCCGAGATTTATGACGTCGTGGATCGGCGCGCATAGCCTGCGACAAGAGCCTTCAGCACATCCCTGCATGAGCGCAGGTCGTAAAGCAACTTTTTCTCGTCAACTTCAAGATCAATCCGCTCGAGCAACGCCCTAGCCAAGGCAACATCTACCTTATTTTTTCTTGAAAGCCTTGCGGGCAGCGGTTCGCCTTCGAGTCCGCGGCGGAGTTTCAGGTCCATCACTGCGTACTCCACCGACACATACGCCCTCCAGAGCTCCATTCTCCCCGGCTCGCCAGAGGAAATGATCGACTTTGCGCGCGCGACGAGTTCTTCCACCCTGCCGGCCAATGCGAGCAGTACGGGGGACGCATCACTTTAATACTGTTGTTCTGCACACTAGTCCGACTTGCCGCTCAAGGCGCCCTGCTACATTGCTTTAGCAGACCTCAAGGATTTTGCGAGGTTCGTGTGCGCGCTCGAGCGGATACCTATGCCGGCCTTTTCACTTATTTTTAACAAGGAAAAAGTCCTGGCAGCGCAGGCAGACATTGTAAATGGACGTGCGATAATCTACTACTGCAAGGTCGGCGATCAGCAGGCTGCCGGGCAGTACCTTGCATACAGGGTAACCAGCGGCGTGGAGGAAGTGCTGGTTTCAGATTCCGTTAGCAACCCCACTTTCGTTTATTCGCCAGTCCTGTCAGTAGACAAGTTCCCACCGGCCCTGTCAAGGTCCGCAAGGGCCGACAAGAAATCGGGGTACTCTGTCATCAAGCTCAAAGACCTATCCAGCCTTGCAAAGGTGGCGGCATACAAGACAATGTTCGATGAGCCTCCGCTGCCACTCTTCCTTTACAGAGACGAAAACGACAAGTTGGTGCTTGGCTCGCCGATGAGCAGCAACGACAACGACTCGATCTCGTATTTCTACTACGCCTCGATGTCTGAAGAGCCGAAGGAGCCCTTTCTGCGGTACTCTAGCATGAAAAACGAACAGCCAGTATTCACCTCAAGGATCGACGAGCACGGCTATATCTACCTCAAGGTGATCAAGCTGCAGGGGGACCATCCGCTGGTCAAGACATATGACTAAGTCGCAGTACCGAAACAGGATATCGGCGGCGTCTGTTGAAAAAAAGAGCAGGATCGTCCTCGCGCTTGATCCGGCACCGTCAAGAGTCACGGATGCCCTGGTTTTTGCGCGGCGCATGATCCAGACGCTGCAGGACCAGGTCTGCGCTATCAAGGTCAACTTCCACATGATTCTACCACTCTCTGGAAAAGAGCTCGCAGAGATTTCCCGGCTGGCTCATTCGTCAGGTCTCCAGTGCATTGCAGACATAAAGCTCAACGATATCGACAATACGAATGAAGCCGTAGTAGAACATCTGATAGGCAGGATGGGATTTGACGCGGTAATTGCCAATCCATTTATCGGCGGCGCCGCGATGAAAAACCTTGTCGGCAAGGCAAACGACCTGGGTGGAGGCGTAATTGCCCTCGTATACATGAGCCACCCAGGCGCAGTGGAAGGGTTTGGTCTGAAG
>DATEEE010000037.1:0-6091 GCA_035281285.1 Nitrososphaera sp. | reverse complement strand
TTGAATATTGTGCTGTTCTGATGCGACTGTTAGAAGCCTTATATTATGTTCGCGAGGATTTTCGTTGTGTCTGCTTAGAACATGGGCAATGACAACGGTGCGACAAAGTGGGATTCAGTAAAGAGATACAAGTTGACCAAGATGATCAACGAACTGTCAAGTATCTCGGGCCACGGCACCGAACTGGTAACCGTCTATATCCCGCCGCGTCGCCCACTTTTCGATGTCATTTCTCAACTTCGCACCGAAGCCGGCACTGCCTCGAACATCAAGTCTGACCTGACCCGGAACCACGTGCAGGACGCCCTAAGCACAGTAGTGGAGTACCTAAAGAAATACAAAAACACTCCGGAAAACGGGCTCGTCGTGTTCTGCGGAGCCATCCCCAACGACAAAGGGATCGGCAAGGAAAAGATAGAGATCTACCCTATTGACCCGCCCAAGCCCGTCCAGATCAGCCTCTACAGGTGCGACGACCACTTTTGGACAGATCACCTGAAGGACATGCTCAAAGACGACAAGTCAATCGGGATACTTTCGATTGACACGCAGGAAACTGGGATCGGCATACTGTCGGGAAACGAAGCAAAGACAGTGGACTCACTGACCTCCGGCGTCGCTGGCAAGCACAGGCAGGGGGGTCAGTCGGCGAGGAGGTTTGAAAGGTTGCGCGAAAACGAACTCAATGAATACTATCACAGGGTTGCAGATCACGCAAAGCAGGTGTTCATCGACGAGTACAACGTCAAAGGGCTCCTGGTCGGAGGTCCCGGCCCGACAAAGGAGAATTTTCTAAAGGAAGAATATCTTGACTACCGGCTTCAAAAGGCGATCATCGCAACCCTCGACACGTCGTATTCTGGCGAGGAGGGAGTAAGGGAGATCCTTGACAAAGCCCGGAGGGAAGGAGTGCTTCAGGAGTACCGACTGATGGAAGAGAAGCAAATAATGGACAAATTCATGACTGAAGTCCATTCTGGCAAAGGCCTTGGAATCTACGGAGTCCACGACGTGGTCAGCGCAGCGAAAAACGGGGTTGCCGACATTGTCATCGTTGCCGACGACATTTCGTTTCTAAAGCTGGAATTCCGGTGCAAGATATGCAAGGCCGTCCAAGAAAAAGTGGTTGAGCGATCAGCGCTGATCTCTACAAAACAAAAGTACCTCTCGGCCCAGTGCCCGTCCTGTGGCGCGATGGACTACGAAGTCGTGGAGAAGGACATTGTGGAATACCTTGAAGAGTTGGCCACCATGACTGGTAGCAGGCTAGAAGTCATCTCTGGCAAGACCGAAGAAGGCACCCAGCTTTCGAGCCTCGGAGGAATCGGAGCGATTCTTCGTTACAGGCCTATGTAGCGCACGAGCAGTCTTCGATTTCGCGTGAACAGCCCGAGCATACCACGAATGTGTTACATCCCATTGGCGTACACGCTTCAAAGCTGCGTGTGTCGCGTCCGCACCTGCATTTTGAACCTGACGTACTACTAGATTTCAACTGTCGGAATATCTGCCTTGCTCTAACAAAGTCGATTACGCTTGTCATACCATCCACCACGCGGTTATGCAATATTTGAGCGGATTGTGAGTGACCGGGAGCGGCGGATGCAGCTGCAGCTTTTTGGCAACTAGCAGAGCTGCACTGCTTTTTCCGCCACTCTCGTGTAGCTGTACATTAGTTGAATGATTCGATATAAGCATCGTTTTGTAGCAATCTGCCACACTTAGCCACACGCCCTGGAGTCGACAAGCCCATTTTATAAATTGGTCAATTTTATTGCGACAAGTATTAAATAAAGGTAGAGAATTATCTGCATTCGAGATACAATGCCTTCCGAACTTAAGGTTCATCCATCCTTTTTCAAAGAGTTTGCCACAAAGACATGGGTTTCTCCCACGGAGATAGTAAAGGAATTGATTGAAAATGCGTTCGATGAGGACGCTACCCGCGTTCTGGTGACGGTCCTTTCAGACGGATCTATTGCTATTGAAGACGACGCGGGTATGGATTCCGCCGGAATGGAAAAGTTCCTCCTCCTTGGCTCACCTCACAAGAGGACGGATTCGATTTCTCCCAAGTTGAAAAGGATCAGGACAGGAAGGTATGGCACGGGAAGGCTTTCATTCCTTACATCTTTTGAAAGCATGAAGATCAGGACCAGAAGGGGCAGTTTTCACAAGTCGCTGCTTATTGATTCTGATGTTCTTGACAAGCTGTACACTGGTAACGCAAAACTTTCCGAATCAAGAGACTCTGCGTTGAGGCGAGAAGGCACCGAGCTTGTAATGACCGGTGCGCGCACTCCAACCGATGTTTTCAAGATAACAAAGGAAGTCCGCAAGCTCGCGGTGCTTAGGGCACCAATGTTCGAGGTTTCTATAAAGTCTGCAGATAAGTTCAGAGAGTGGAATTTCGACGGTTCAGAGGTAATTCGCGCTCCGGAAATCCAGGGTCACAGGATCCCCGTTAACCTTGACAACGGAAGAATCGTCGGAGAAATAATCATTGCACGGAGGCCTCTGACTGACGACGAGCGCGGAATCGCGATAATGGTAGGGAGCCACATTGTGACTCGCGGCAATTTCGGCTTTGACACAAAGCTGAATCGGGTCACCGGCTTTATTCGGTGCGACAGCCTTACGACCAGGTTTGCCGACAAGTCAGCGATAATAGAAGACGAAGAGTATGCGCGTTTTAACCAGCACATGAAGACGTTTATCATTGACACCGTGATACCGAGCCTGACAGAGTATGAAGACGTCCTCATTACCCGCGAAGAATCCCGAATCTACCATGAGCTGGACAAAGTCCTCGGTCAGGCGCTCGTAGAGACGCTAGAAACTTCAGAGGAAGTACAGGGCTACGAGATGGTGGATGTCAAGGAAGTGGTTAGAAGACCCGCATCGTCAAAGGAAACGAAGGAGCACAGGGGCCACTTGACCCGGCAAGATTCGAGCCAATCAGGCGGCAGCGGAATGAAATCAGACAGAACAAGTCATCTCGAAAGCATTATGGAGGCGCAGGAAGGCGGAGAAGTTGTCGAGGAAATAGACGAAACACAGGCCGATGGGACCATCGTAAGGACCCGCAAGGTTCGTAGGCCGATTATGAAAAAGACCTTTGCACTGAAGAGAATCGGCTACAAAGTGGTTCCGTACGAAGACGAGACGGACTCTCGCTACAGCTTTATTGCGGAAAATATCGTGTTCGTGAACAAGGCCAACGCAACTTACCGCGCCGAGGCCACCAGAGGAGACGAGTTCCTGCTCAGGCATGTGATTAGCATAGTTGCCGAGGCCGTGGCGCAGTCGAAGCATCCGGAGGGCAAGGAAGCGCTCGAGCTGCAAAACCGACTCGTGGCTGAAGCGATAAGAATTCACCACCACACCGCGAGGCGCTGACCGCCGCGGGCCGTTTTGACAGAAACGACTAAATCTAACTGGCATGGCGAGATAGGATATGGCGTTTGAATTCATGCCCGGCGCGACTGTCGTCGGCATTTCGTATAACAAAGGGGTTGTACTGGCGGCCGAAAAAAGGGTTTCATTCGGCAATTTTGTGGTTAACAAGAGCATCAAAAAGACCTTTTCAGTAACCGACCACGTTGGCGCGGCCTGTGCAGGCATGGTCGCAGATATGCAGGTACTAGTTAGACAGGTCGAGGCACTCGCAAAAATTCGCAAACTCGAAACGCGGCGCGAGGTTACACCAAACTCTGTGGCAAAGTTAATGTCTGTCATTATGTTTGAGCGAAGATATTTCCCTCTGCTCACTCAGGTAATTGTGGGCGGAATTGAATCAAAGCCTGAAATTTACACTCTTGACCCGCTCGGATCAGTTCTCCCCGACGAGTACGCGGCCGTAGGTACCGGGGCAGAAATGGCACTCGGCATCATGGACGCCGAATTCAAGCCCAACATGACGGAAGAGAAGGCAAAGGAGCTTGCAGTCAAGGCCATCCGATCGGCAATTCAGCGCGACTCTGCGAGCGGAGATGGGATAGACTTGCTCTACGTTACCAAGGGCGGTCCACGAGAAGAAACGATCCCCATCCGAAACGCCTAGATTTTCTTGAATTCTTCCCACAGTTCATCGCTGATGTAGTGGAGGTTTTCTACTACGTAGCCTTTCTGCATCGCGCTCGCAGAGTCGCTATCCTCTAGCGCGATCCCTGCCGCAAGAACCTTGCCGTGGGTTTGATCTTTCACGATTACGATGTCGCCTTTCTTGAAAGAATCAAAGCGGGTTATTCCGGGTCTCATTACTTTTGCTCCGTTGCACACGAATCTTACGGCCCCCATGTCTACTGTAACCGATGGAAATGAACCGAGCAAGTCTTGGCTCGCCCCCACGAATGGCAGGATCTTTTCTCCAACTTGAGCTCCGACTACCTGTTCGTTTGCAGCCAAGAGCCGCTTTCCTTCCTCGATGACATACGCCGTAATGCTTTTCGCAACGGGAATGGCGGACTTTGGCCAAGAAGACCCGAGCTTTTCTAGCAGCTCGGAGCTTTCACGCTTTGAGAGAACAAATGTTTTCAGGTCTTGCTCGACGGATATTGCCTCCACTGATAATTAATCTGTTGCATATTGTCTTCAAAAACTTTAATACACTAGGAAAGTTCCGAATCGCGTTGCAGTTCAGGATTCTGAAAGAGCCCATGTCGATGCTCGAGGTGAGCTTGGATGATGGAGAAAAGCTAACCGCAGAGTCGGGCGCGATGGTTTACATGAAAGGAGATGTCGAGATCAAGACCAGAACCAGGGAAGGTGGGTTTTTGAAAAAGCTAAAAGTCAGTGCACTCGGAGGCGAGTCGTTCTTTGTGAACGATTTCATTGCAAGAGGTAGCGCGATCATCGGAATGACGGGCCCTCCAATCGGCGATATTGTCCGGATTGAAGTCAAGTCGACCGCAGGGTACATAGTTCAGTCGGGCTCTTACGTTGCTTCTACTCCCGGCGTGCTGCTCGACACTCAATGGCAAGGGTTCACAAAGGGGGTTTTCGGAAGCGAATTTTTCATGTTGAAGGCAACCGGCGATGGAGATCTGTTCCTCAACGCATACGGGGGAATTGTCGAATTGCAGCTAGGGCCCGGCGAAAAAATGTTGCTGGACAACTATCACCTAGTCGCGATGAGCGATAGTGCTAATTACCGAGTCACAAAAGTTGGAGGAATGAAGACCACAATTCTTGGTGGCGAAGGACTGGCTACTGAAATTACAGGTCCGGGGACAGTCTACTTTCAGACAAAGAACATCCGAGAATTTGTTGACATGCTCGGCCTGCGCCAGAGAGGTGAGACGACTTCGGGGCCTGGCGCCTCGTTCGGGGGGTTTAGAATCGGCTAGACCTATGCATTCGTGTGCGTAATGATCTGCCAGCAATCAAGGCAGTAGTTTCCAACCACCTGGAAGATTTCTGCAGGCCTTTCGAGGCAGTGGTCGCATACTGACTGCTCAGAATCCACACTACTTTCAGGATCCTTATCTAAAATTTGCAATCTAACTTTCGAGAATTCATGCCATCAATTCATATTTAAAGCTATTATTGTAACAGAAAAGACCACGGTATACAGCCAATCGAAGTTAGCAACATACGCGCTTATGTTGATATCCTCACACTCGAAGTTTTATCGCTCAAACACGGTGTCCCTTATTTCTATGAGGTCTCTAAGGATGGCAGACGCAGTTTCTATTCCTCCGGCGCCTCGACCGATTATCGTCTGCTGACCGGAGTGTTCCGACGAGAATGTAACGGCGTTCAAGGTACCGTTCACACATATCGGGTCAGTCTTGGCAACTTCGGTAGGTCTGACGGCGAGGCTTTTCCCATCACAGGTTGCGATCAACTTGACTGCACTGCCTTGCTTCATGGCCTTGCCAACGTCGGCTGATTTTACTCCCGCTATTCCCACTCTGTTTACGTCCTTCATTGTCACCTTCATGCCCATTACCCAGTTCGCCATGATCACTAGTTTTGCGGCCGCGTCATAGCCGTCTATGTCAAGCGAAGGATTGGCCTCGGCGTAGCCCTTTGATTTAGCATCGTCTAGTGCTTTCTCGTAGGAGAGGCCCTCGGCCATCCTGCTCAA
>DATEEE010000036.1:0-2515 GCA_035281285.1 Nitrososphaera sp. | reverse complement strand
TTAGCCGCATCACCGCCAGCGAGCCCATCTGGCTAAGTATCCCCGCGTCGATTCCACGCGGCCTCTGCGACACTATGACCAGCCCGAGCCCGAACTTGCGGCCTTCGCGCGCAACCTTTGATGCATAGTACTTTGTGTCCGTGTCCTCCTCCTTTGGAACAAAGACGTGTGCCTCTTCAATGACCACAAGGAGCGGCGCGGGGAACCTGGGCTGCCTTGCGCCGGGGTCCGGGTTTTTCTTGAGCGCCTCAGCCCTCTTCCTGTCATTTAGCAGCTCCTCAAGGTAGTGGGCAAGCACGACGTTTGCCTGCCGCTCCGTCAGCTCCACCAGGCTGACTACGTTTATCCTTCCGTTCTTGATTAGCGAAAGCGGCTCCATCATTCCGGGGTCAAGGATCTTGCTGAACTTTCGCCTTGCGTCGTCAATCTTGTCCAGCACCTTGTCGCTTGCCTCCCTGTACGACTTGTCAGCCCGCTGCGCAGCCACCTCCGCTGCTAGAGCTTCCCAAAAGTCTTCCCCTTTCCGATCCTTGACATCCTGGGTGAACGCCGCGCGCAGCACGTGCCTCTGGTTCGAAGCGTTGTCCTGTATTTCAATGACGTCGGCAAACTTTTCCAGCGGCAGGTAACGGGGATTGATCTTGGCATCAGTAAGGTGCAGGTTTTGGATGTCAAGAGAAGAGTAGTCGCCATGGTAATCGAATATCACGACTGTGCCCGGAATCCTTGCCAGCTCTTTTGCGATCAGCGACACTAGGTTGCTCTTGCCCATGCCCGTCATTGCAAGTATGGCAAGATGCCTTGAAACAATCTTGTCCGCGTTTACCCGGGCGTCAACGTCCGGGTTGCGCAAGAGCGCCCCGACCCTGACCCATTCGATGCCCCGGGAAGAAAATACCGCCGCCAGGTCGTCATGAGTCGCTTCAAAGACCCGGGCGCCAGGCTCTGGCGGGAGAGCGGGGATCACCGACTTGCATTTTTTCAGATCTTCGATATAGCCAAGAATCCTGACAGTTGCCCTGTAGCTCTTGTCCCGCCTGTTTTCCAGCGCGACCTGGCTGCTCTCGAATGCTTCGTCGAAGTTCCGGATTCCGGCGCCGAGGGCGTCGCTGCTCACCTTCGAATTCTCGACAAGGCCCAGAACGCGGCCCTCGCCGTACTCTAGCGCGACGTACTCTCCAATGCTCACCGGCCGCCTTGATTCAAAGTAGACCTTGTCCGGCCGCGTGTCGCCCACCAGGATTCCAAGTCCGGATTCATTATCACTCATTCAGGGCGTCCCTCGCTCCGTGTTCGTTCTGCAGGCTGAAAATGCTGGCGATCCTATCGATGTCATGGTCACTGACCTTGCACGCGTTGTGCGCAAGCTTCAAGCAATAAGGATACCCGGAAACGCTGTGGTAGCAGAGCGCGTCAAGGACTACTCTTACTTCCTGCTCGCCTGCTCGACCTAGGAGCTCCACCCGGACCATCGGCGTGCTTTCCCTTAGCCTGGCATACACTTCATAGACCGGCCCGTACGGAGTAGATAACTCGAACGGAGCGCTATAACCTGCGCATGACCCGCTCGTGCGGTTGTAATAGTAAATGTCCCCCACCCTGGATCCGAGCTGGCCGAACTGGCTCCTGCTTTCTGAACTCTTGGCCACGAATACGGAATTCCTGTATTTTTTTGCCTCGCCTGACGCAGCGCTGGCGGCTCGCTTATTGAGGCGGGCGATAATCGAGCCGTCGACGCAGACAACGTCCGACTTGCCTGACTCCACTGCCTGCTCTGTGACTGTCGCTTCCATCTCCATCGCCTTTGTCTCAAGCGACTCGCTGCGGGCAGAGTCGGATATGTCGTCTACATAGTCGGAGGCGACTATTTCGTTTGCGCTCGAGATCGCCACCGCGTCCACAACGTAGAGGTTGAGCCCCTGGTAGGCGCGCTTGTTCCAGCTGCTATCGACGCCGACCGACCGGCAGGAACGCGCCACGGGCGTGTACGGTTTCCAGCTCGATGCCGCAGCTTTTGAAATCGCTTCATAGTTTGAATCCCTGATCCGAGAGATCTTTTGCTCCTTGGTTTTCAAGGCGTCGAGGAATACTTGTTTCAGCAAGAAATGTCAGATACCGTAAATCTTTCTTGAATAAAAGATTACTCTTCCATCCGGTCTGCTATCGACGCGGCATCCCAGAGCGATCTAGAACTAGCTGCGGCGGCAAGCATGCCCAGCTTCAATATCCTCGCTGCAACCTTGGCTGCCATCGGCAGCGCGCCTGTTGCCCCGGGTGAATTGTAGTTCAGCACGTGAACCGATGAACCTGCCCAATGAACAAGCGTGTCCGGCAGAAATCTGCCTCTACTATCGACGACCGATGACCTAATGCCTGAAGTCCCTCTCTTTGTGAACGCCGAAGCATGGAGTGCAGGCAGAAATTCCCTCGCTCGCGCTATCATGGCCCGCTTTGACAGGGAGCTCTTTACTTCGCTTAATGCTAGCGACACAAACTCGCGGTCGAGCACGGTCTT
>DATEEE010000035.1:0-4057 GCA_035281285.1 Nitrososphaera sp. | reverse complement strand
AGACCTCAAGTCTAGGCTTTCAAGCCCCGAAGTGCTGGGCGACAGGGTAAAGAGGATCTTGAATTCGAATTTTGTCAAAATGACCTTCCCGGTTTTCAACGCACTTTTCGACGGCTCCAGTCAGTACTTTGGCGACAGCACGCTGGACGAAAAGAGGAATGCAGTGATCGACGGCCATATCATTGCCATAGACCTAAGCGAGCCAATGGACAGAATAGTGGACAGGGACGAGGATCTGGAATTCCTCGAGGACTACAAGTTCATGTGCCCATACATTCTGGCGATAGCTAGGGAAAAAATCTCTCAGGGCGGCGACATTGTACTAAAGGCTTTTGAGGAGGGCTTTCGCGACGCCCGCGTAGGCCAGTACATCGACGTCAAGCTCAAGTCAAAACCGCTTTCAATAAACGACGAAAACATGACTGACTGCTACAAAAAGTACAGGGCAGTGATGGGCACCGCTGGCAGAAACATGGCATTGAACCGCCGGCCGCTGGGAGACGTATTCCACCTGGGCATGGCAAAAGCCGGAGAATGCGTGGGTTGCGGCAACGAAATTGAGGACGCAATAAGGAACGGCGCAATAAAGGTCCCGTCGTGGCCGCTCTATTATGCGCTGAACACCGGCGATGTCAGGCGGGCCTTTGAGCTGACAATGGCAAAAAGCGAGCTTTACCTTGACGAGGCCAAGATCGCGCTCGACATGCTGCCTGAAAAGTTTGAGCTAAGGCCGTTTCTGGAATTCCTTTTTCTTACCGTAAGGCACTACAACCAGTACTGGTACAACGAACTGATGAGAAGGGCCCCGTTTTCGGATTTTGAGAAGCGACTGCCAAAATGATGTGGTCAGAAAAGTACCGGCCGCAGCGAATCGAGCAGATGGTGGGAAACGAGGCGGCTCGGCTGGCAGCTGTGAAGTGGCTCACGACGTGGGTGGACGGCACAAAGCCGGTTCTCCTTGTAGGCCCGCCGGGAACTGGCAAGACCACCCTGGTCAGGGCGCTCGTCAGCCAGTTTGGCTACGACCTGGTCGAAATGAACGCGAGCGACACGAGGCACAAGGAAGCCCTGAAAGCGAGGATCGTTCCGGTGTTCCAGAACGTCAGCCTTCTCGCAAAGAACACGTTGCTCTTCTTGGACGAAGTCGACGGCATTTCCGGGAGGGAGGACAGCGGCGGGCTTGACGTTCTAGTCGACCTGATGAAAGAGCCTACGGTTCCCGTGATAATGGCCGCCAACGAAAAATCGGCCAAGATAAAAGACCTGGCAAAGGTATCCAAGACAGTCGAATTCAGCCCCGTGCCTCCCAGGCTCCTAATGCTCTTCCTTGACCATGTCCTTATGGAAGAGAGGGCAAAGCTCGGCCCCGGTGACAGGATTTCGCTCGTGAATAACAGCGGCGGCGACATCAGGTCGCTCCTGAACGGCGCACAGTCCCGGGTCGCGGGCTATGCGACGGGCTCTAACAAGGACACAGCCGAGATTGAAATCGCCGACGCAATAAACGGATTCTTTGCCTCCGGCTCGGAAGGAAAGGCCCGATGGTTCGTTCAGCACGCCGATGCCCTTTACCCAGACCCTAGGTACAGCGCCATGGCGCCGGAATCCCGGCGAAAGGACATGATTGCCGCGCTTTTTTCCAGCATCCTGTCTTCGCATCCGGACACAACAAGCCTTGCCGCGATGCTCGACGGCCTCTCAAAGATTGACCTGCATGTCGGCAGGGCAAACGCCGGCCGGCATTGGAGCCTGCTTCGCTACGTTGACAGAATGATTTCCAGCAGTCTTTATGAAAACTCGCGGGACAAAGGGATCAAGTACGCTCAATACTCATTGCCGTGGCCCATGATGGGTCCTATATTCGCCCGCTCGCAGTCAACCAGGAAGATACTGTCGGAGCTGGCGCCAGCTGTTCACACGTCGAGAAGCACCGCGGGCTCATTTGTGCTTCCATATTTCATAAGGGCCCTGATTGAGAACGATGTTGATCCGGTTAAGTTTGCCGTCGACAATTTTGGAGACGAGTCCGTCGGCGAATCAATATCAAAAGAGATGCAGAAGGCGGGCAAGAAATGAGCACAAAAAGCGACTGGATCCGGCTCTTGGTAAAATACAAAGGCAAGTGCACCGAGTGCGGCAAAGAGATCCCGCAAGGCGAGTATGCTCTTTGGTCGAGATCATCCAAGGCGATCAAGCACGTAAAGTGCGAAGACAAGTCGCCTGAATCAAAGGCTGAGGACGTAGTCGAGCTGGATTGCTTTGTATGCGGCAAGACGGCAGGCTGTGTAGAGTGCGGCTTCGAGTCCGACTGCAACAGGGCAGTGGTGTCCCAGGCATGCATCTGCAACCAGTGCCTTTCTGAAAAGCAGGCTTATGAAAACTACCAGCAGGCATTCATTACAAAGATGCGGAAGCTAGCGAAATCAAAGGTTTGAAATATTCAGAAGTCTGTTTCTACTCGTCGTGTTGTTCCGGAGAAATCTAAAAAAGTAAAGGCTATTAGAAATCTTGATGGTAACGAACCCGTGGGATATTACGGCGGGCTCGGAGATGTTTTTTCAAGTGATTATCCTATCGCTAGGAAAAAACGCAAGAAATGTGGACATAATCACGGCAGAACAAAGTGCTCCTGTGGGTGTGAAAATTCTGAAAATGCGCAACGATGAGCACCTTTGTGATCATGAAAAAGCGTACCTAAAGGCTAAACTTCTGAAGGCTGCGTAGCTAAAGGCTCAAAAGCTAGGATAGGACTATCTTATGCAGTTAAGGACGAAGACACACATGCGACAAGGTAGGACGATATTGTTTGCAGGAATTGTCGTCGCTGCTGCAGCGATGACATGGCTCGTGCTAAGTATGTCCTATGGTCCGCCGCCACAAGTGACACTAGTACCTGAGGAACAAAACAATGCATCTGAAAACGGTCAAGGCGCGACAACATTTGTCTCGCCTCACAATATACTCGTGGACTTCTCGGTCTACCCAGAGAATCACGCCAATGCCGAACCTATTATGGTTGAAAGAGGGGTGATCGAGATTATCCCGCTGGTGGTGGAGGCACCGAATGACGCTGAAGGGACTTTACAAATGCAACTCACGTCTTGGGTAGGACCCGAGGCGGGAATGATAGATCCAGAGGAGCTCAATGCAGAACTGGGTCAGACGACCGTGGTATTGAGCAGACTCGATTTAGCAGAAGGAAAAGTAACCAAACTGACGGAGGACAGAGGAATACGGGACGCAGGAACGCTAATGCTTGATCCTCCTGCTAGCGTGACACCAGGCGAATATTCTTTCATCTTGGAGGTCAGGCAGCAGCAAGTCGCCGGCGAGCCGGTTCCTACAGAGGTCTCCGGCACTATGATTTACGTTACGGTAATATAGCAAAGAACGAGCGGGATATTCTCTACTGTCAATCTCGCTATTGAAAGGCAAGTCTAGTCTTTGAATTGCTATCGGTGCGGTTGCCGGTGGAACCATACATTGCGGCGCTTGGAAAATGACGCTCCATTGCATGGCCTAAGCAGGATAAACGTTAAAATTTGAATGGCTGGGAAGCTAGTCTGTAACAATGTCGAGCGAATACGAGCACAACGTTGGCAAACTATTGGCCGAAAAGCAGGCAAGGCTGGATCAACTGAAAAATGATCCCAGCGCGAGCCCAAGCGAGATCACCATGCTATCGCTTGAAGTCGAGTCGCTCCAGTCGCTTTTCGAAAACTACAACCTTGGCATGAACGTCTTCCGCAGAGCTCAGGGCGGAAGGGCTGGCTTAAGAGAGTAGTCAATCTTATTAGTTGCAGTTTTAGCACCAAATGCCTAGGGATCATGAAAATCTACGTCGAATTCGAAACTCCCACTCGGACTTGATCGCTCGATCAGTCTAATTCCAGCTGTCTGGATACAATGCAGTACTTTGCGGAAATAATGAATTTATATGACGACTCACTCGCTTAAACTGCGGCGCCATGCATGAAGAAAAAATAAAGCGCTTGGCCACGATGAAAAAACAGGCCGAGAACGGCGGCGGTCCTGATAAAATCGAAGCCCAGCATTC
>DATEEE010000034.1:0-7892 GCA_035281285.1 Nitrososphaera sp. | reverse complement strand
GTCCCTGCTTGCAGGGATAATCCGGAATATTGCTACTAGACATTCGTATGGACCTTCGCTTGACTGGGGAAAGCGCGGCGAGCTCTTTAGCGGATTTGCAAAGAAGAAGTAACCTTTCTATCAGACCAATTTGTCTGTTCGTCCAATTACATGTACATGGGTTTAAGCGATGAAAGCGTCCCAAGAAATGGTGCCTATCGGTATTATCGCCAGTTAGGTGGATGGAATATTGAGTATCACATTAAAATTAAGCATATTTCTTTGCGCAATTTCCATTCTTGTTACCGGTTACGTAACGTACGGTATCATGATCAATACTCCCGAGTCACCCGCATTTTCCATTGAAATAATCTTGATTATGACCGGTATCGTCACAGCGAATGCAGGCCTTGCCCTATTTGTCATTCGAAACATTGCCAGCCCGTTACGAAAACTTGTTCAGGGAGCGAAACTTTTGGCAAAAGGAAATCTTGACCAAGAGATCTATCGCGGAAGGATTCAGGGGCGGTCCCTTAAAGGCGACGAACTTTCGCAGCTTGTTGTGGCTTTTGAAAGCATACGAAGGAGGCTCGTCTATCTAAATGACAACCTCAACAAGGTGAGCAGGGAGAAGACCGTGGAAGTGCAAAGGACACTGGACCAGCTTGCAGAGAAGGAAAATGCGCTGCAGCGCGCAAACGCGATTCTCACCGGCAGGAGTGAAGAATTGAAATCCACCAACGAAGGGCTAAAGGCCAGGAACAGAGAGCTGTCGGACGCGTACGACAGGCTGGAGAAGTTGGACAGCATGAAGGGAGACTTTCTCATGATCGCTGCTCACGAACTCAGGACGCCCATACAGCCCATAATCGGGTTCGTTGAATTGGCCGAGCGAGGCTCGATCAGCTTTGAACAGGCGTTCAAAGTCATCTCGACGGAAGCCAGGCGGCTCGCAAGCCTTTCAGCAGATGTGCTAGACGTGAGCAGGATCGAAAGCGGCACCCTGACTTACGAAATGACACCAATTTCGCTGAAGCAAATTGCAGACGGTCTTTCCACATCCTCCTCGAAATTCGCTACGCAGGATGGAATCGTGACGATCAAGACGCAGTTTGATTCCGATGTAAAGGTCCTAGGTGACAGGAAGCGCCTGATACAGGCACTTGAAAACATCGTAAACAACGCCGTAAAGTTTGCCAAGAACGGAACCATCCAGATACAGACGGTAAACGATTTTGCAAATAATGTCGTGACGATAACCATCACGGACGATGGTCCAGGTATTCCGGCAGACATACTACCAGTCCTCTTTAACAAGTTTGTCACAAGGACTGAGGCAAACCAGAGGGGTTCTGGCCTGGGTCTATTCATTACCAAATCTATTATAGAGGCGCACAGAGGAAAGATCATCGCTGAGAACAACACTTCATCCGAGGCAAAGGGAGCAAGATTCACGATATCGCTGCCCATTCATGATCCATCGATCGTATCTGCAACCGGTTCGGATGCGCACTCGGCCGCTTCTGTCACATCGAACAGCATCGCATCCTGAGAGGCAGGCCTGCCCTGTCATGCGAATTAAGACCCAAGCTACTATTGCACGCTTCTGATCGCCTTGCCTTCTTCAATTGAAAGAGATCAAAAACCTTAAGGGTTGGCCGAGTGCGGTAGCAATGTGCCAATTCTATCGCGGAAATCCTGCTCGAAAGGAGTGGAAAGTTAGATGCCGTTTCTTAAAGTTGGGGAGGAGAACTCTGGCAGCATCGATCTCTACTACGAAGATCACGGATCCGGCAGGCCCGTGGTGCTGATTCACGGCTGGCCGCTTAGCGGACGGTCCTGGGAAAGGCAGGTGCCGGCGCTACTTAATGCGGGCTACCGAGTAATCACGTACGATAGAAGGGGATTCGGCGAATCCAGCAAGCCCACTACAGGGTATGACTATGATACATTCGCAAGCGACTTGCACACGCTCGTCACGAAATTGGACCTTCATGAAGTTGCATTGGTCGGATTTTCGATGGGAGGTGGCGAAGTGGCCAGGTACGTCGGAAAGTACGGCACTGGAAGGGTGCGCAAGGCGGCGTTTCTTGCAGCCATTCCCCCGTTCCTTCTAAAGACTGCAGACAACCCTTCAGGCGTGGATGGCAAGGTGTTTGAGGGAATCAAGGCGGGAATAGCGGCTGACCGGCTGTCATTTCTCTCAGGGTTCTTTTCAAACTTTTACAATGTCGATCTCTTGCGCGGGAAGAGAATAAGTGATCAAGCTGTCCAGCTGAGCTGGAACATCGCGGCTGGCGCGTCCCCAAAGGGAACGCTCGACTGTGTGTCTGCCTGGCTCACGGACTTTAGGAAGGACCTAGCAAGATTCGACATCCCAGCGCTCGTCGTGCATGGAGACTCGGATCGCATAGTCCCGATCGAGGCGAGCGGGAGGCGAACGAGCGAGCTAGTTAAGGAATCGACATTGGCTGTTATCGAAGGCGCTCCACATGGACTGAACTGGACGCACGCAGAAGATGTCAATCGCTCTCTGCTTGACTTTCTGAAATAAAGGAATCCGAGTTCGGCATTGGGAAAGTATCGTCACCTGTAACGAGAATTCATAAACTTTAAACTCGCATTCCAGCCGTAAGACTGTGGAGTTGAATTGAAAATAGCACAAGCCATTACAGTACAAACAACGATTAATGCCCCGATCTCAAGGGTGTGGGACTGCTGGAACAAACCCGAACATATTACCGGCTGGGCGTTCGCGTCGGAGGACTGGGAAGCCCCTGCTGCTGAGAACGACCTGCGCGTAGGCGGCAAGTTCAAGACAGCCATGGCGGCCAAGGACAAGAGCGCCGGTTTTGACTTTACTGGAACTTATACAGAGGTGAAACCGAACGCATTGATCGAATATGACATTGACGATGGCCGGCACGTCAAAGTCGAATTCAAAAATATGCCCGACGGCGTCAGGATTTCAGAAACTTTCGATCCCGACAACGAGTATCCTCAGGAAATGCAGCGCTCCGGCTGGCAGGCAATCCTGGACAATTTTAGGAAATATGTCGAAGGCAACAGCAAATAGCCGACCATTCGGGAAATCGATTCCAGATACGCCCTATGAATCTCAGCTTTAGGTCACAACTTGAAGAAATTACCATTATGACTTCTCGTACCTTTGAGGGCAAGATGTATAATTATACCAAGACATTCCGATGTCATGTTCTTCCAAACATTCAATGAAATTACAAAAAAGAAAGTGAGGGAGATGTCTTAGTTCGCCCTTTCACCATTCCTGTCTACTTCGAAATCCTCTTCGAATTGCTTGACAATTCCGATTGTGAACTCGTCGCTCATTGACACTGCATGCTTGTACAGTGCGTCAAACGTAGCCACATCCGTAGCATAGTCGCCTGTGAGTCGTGCAACTGCCTCGGTTTTGGTAAGAGCCAAGTGTTCGTTTAACATGCTCACCATCTCTTCCTTTGTCCAGTTTGGATTTGCTGCACTCAGGAATGTTGCAATGTCATTTGCGTTCTCGTACCACTTGTCTTCGGCTTCTTGCGCAGCGGCGACGTCACCTGATTTTGCTGCTTCAAGCAAATCTACTGCGATTAGTATGTGGTCCTTTAGCAGATCAGTTAACTGGTTGCCTGCTTCCTCACCATAGTATGGCTTGATAGCGTCACCAATCTGTTCTTGGTTCGCCAGCAGTCTCTCTGCGGCATAAGAAGTATCGGGCCTGTCGTCTGCTGCCGCAACTATGTACTGCCTTGTCCAAACGACGTGCTCTACCCAAAGGTCATGGAGTCCTATTCGAAGCTCAGTAATCTGTGTCTGGTTCAAATTGCTCTTGCTGGCTGCAAAAGACGGCACATGCGATTGCAAGTGGCCGGTCGAATCTGATCTAGTTTTCCCATCGTCCTGTCCTGCGGTATCTTGTGTGGCTTCGACTTTTTGTACAGCGGATGTCGTAGCGATCTGGCTTACTGCAAATGCCGATGAGAGCACCGCAGCGACCACCGCAACCACAAAGATCCGATTTGTATTTTTGTCCATCGCCCGTATCACAGTCCACCCATTTATAAATTATAGCTACTATAGCATATCTAAAGTATTTTTATAAACGCTTAACCAGTCAATAAAAACACATATTAGTATCCAAAATACTTGTATTGTTGATGACTCCGCCAACCCAAGACAACATGAACAACATTGGAGAAACGAAGCAAAAGATCCTTGAACTGCTGCTACATGATGTCGCAATGAGTGCAGGAGAAGTTTCAGACAGACTCCAGATCCAAAAAAGCGCAGCTAGGGTGCATTTGGAATCCTTGAAGACTGTCGGCGCTATAAAATCAAAGTTTCAAATTGAAAAGATGGGCAGACCGAAGAAAGTCTATGAATTAACGGAAAAAGGAAGAGAGCTATTTCCAAGAAAGTATGACATGTTTTTGAACCTTGTACTGAACAAGATAGCCGGCATAAAGGGGGAAGATGAGGCTACGGAGATTGTTGAATCCGTGGCTGACGATCTTGCAGCAGGAATACGGGCACGAATAAGCCATGAAAACAGTGGTGGCAACCTTGAATCTGCTCTAAGAATCATCAACGATGCCTCGAATGAAATGGGATTTGTCTCCTCTCTTGAAAAGGATGAAAAGGATAACTCGTACTGCATTCAAAGCAAGAACTGCATTTTATACAAGGTCGCATCAAGCAACCAAAGGACGATTTGTCATGGACTCCACGACAGGATAATTTCAAAGTCACTCGACCAAGGCAAACCAGGAATAAAAGTCGAGTTGAAAGAATGCATGGCACTTGGAAATGAATACTGCCGGCACGTCATCAGGAGTGCTGCATAAGAATGCGGAATACTGTTTTGAAGTTGGACACTTACCCGAAGCGAGGATTTGCGTCATGGTAGGCCCTCAAAAGCTCGCCAACAAAAAGGATCTCAAGGAGGGAGGCTTGCTGCGAGTGGAGCTCGATGGCAAGCCCATGGTTTTGGCAATGGTGCAAGGCAAGGTCTATGCAATGGATGCAGTCTGCTCGCATGAAGGAGGGCCGTTAGAGGATGGCTCGCTAGAGGGATACGAACTGAAATGTCCTTGGCACTATGCGATTTTTGATGTCAGAAATGCCAAAGTCTCAGACCAGACCGTGTGGGCGACAGACCTGCAGTCATATCCGGTAAATGTTGACGAAATCAGCGGTGATATCACAGCAAGCTTGGAACCGCAATCCAAGGACACCACGCAGGAAAAAGATAGCAGTAGTAATGTAAATACGAAACGCCAAGAGCTTTACTACCCCTTAACCCTGGTGGAGAAGCGACACCTCCCGGGCACCGACGTTGTAACCTTTCGATTCACGAAAGAGGGATATCCCGATTACAAAGCGGGACAGTTCGCATTTTTCCCGATTAATGGCGTAGAGAACGACAGAAAGGGTGCCGTGAGGCATTTCTCGCTTGCTTCATCACCTACAGAAGACGTACTCATCATTAGCACGAGGTTACGCGATTCGCCGTACAAGCGGCAGTTGTCTGCTCTCCAGGCCGGTGCCAAGATAATGGTCTCAAAGCCGCAGGGCAATTTCGTACTGGATGACAACCATACTGGAATAGCTGTGCTATTGTCTGGCGGCATAGGAGTGACGCCGTTTAGAAGCATGATAAAATACGCAACGGACAAACAGCTGCCTACCAAGATTGTATTGTTTGACTCTAACAGAAATTCGCAGAACATTCTTTACAAGTATGAATTCGACTCGTGGGCTAATCAGAACAGAAAGCTGAAAGTTGTTTACACGGTAACGGATGAGCAAGTAGGCGCCGCAAAATGGAACGGAGAACGTGGTCGAATTGACATACCGATGCTGGAGCGACATCTGACAAGCGAAGAGATGAACAGTGCCATTTTCTACTTATGCGGTCCACCTGGGATGCTATGCGCCATGCGGGATTTGCTTCAAAAAGATTTGGGGATTTCGGAAGAGAGGATCAGATCCGAAGAATTCACCGGATATTAGTGAAAGAGATGGCACCCTTGGATTTCGGAATGCCGAAAAACGGGACAGTCCATTGACCAGGGATGATGGGAATGACCAATGTACTGCGTGAGCTAAAAATAAGACATGTGCGAAAACGGGAATATGAAACGGTTCTCGTTATGCAGGGCGGTGGCTCGCTGGGCGCATACGAGTGTGGAGTGCACAAGTCGCTATCCCAAAAGGGCATAAAATTTGACATAATAGCAGGGACTTCGATCGGAGCCGTGAACGCGGCGATAATCGCCGCTTCAAAAAGTGATCACCCTGATAGAGACCTTGAGGATTTCTGGTTAGAAATAGCGGAGAAGGTAACTGCAGCTATCGCTTCTGACAGCGCCAGAGCAGTCATGTCTTCATTTTATGGGGGCATATATGGAAATTCCAAAGTCTTCTCCCCCTGGTTCTTGTCACCAAATCTGAGTATTGGCCGTAACATAGGCTCATGGCCCCCGCATCTCTACGACCTCGCAGCCTTGAAGAAGACTCTAGAAAAGTATGTTGATTTTTCAAAACTGAATAGCGGCAAGTCGCCTAGACTGATTCTGACATGTACGGATATCAAGAGCAGCGAAGCTGTAATATTCGATAGCAATACGACGTATATTGACGCTGACCACATCATAGCATGCGCTGGCTACCCGTTCTATGGCATCGCATGGACTGAAAAAGATGGCAGATTCCTTTGGGACGGCGCCCTTCTAAGCAACACACCGCTAAGGGAGGTCATAGACTCTTCTCCAAAGCGTGACAAGAAGGTGTATATCGTGAATCTATTCCCCCATACCCAGGAAGATCTGCCAAAGAACATTGTCGAAATCTGGCATCGAGCCAGAGACATCATGCATACGGACAGGACGGAAAACAACGTCAGGGTGTCAAAGGTGGTTTCAAAGTACTTGCTGCTAATGAGGGAAATGCACGACATCATAAGCAATGCCCAGCTTGACGAAGAATTGCAGGGGCGGTTCATGAAAGTGGAACCCGAATACCACAAGTTAGCCGATGAGCGCGGCGCGATTATCGACGAAATAACCAGAATTGAAAGGAGCGAGGATGTACCTTTCCTTTTCGAAGATGCCGATTTTTCGCTTGCTACAATAAAGAAACTTATCAAACAGGGAGAAGTCGATGCTGAAAAAGCGCTTGCACAAAAAAACAGCTAGAAGCTAAGTAGCCCCATGGGTCTAGTTAACTCCAATCAAGAATTTGAGCATGAATTCGAGATTTTGTTCGAGTTCTATTCGGGAACTGCGAGTGGGCCCAAAAGTCCGTGAAGAATTCTTGCCTCGCATCGTGGCCGAAGGGCCAGTGGTTTTCGTGCTGGTCAATCCGAAAGCAATTGAAGTTGCGCATGTTTCCATCGACCAGCGATCAAAGTGATGGAATATTCAGGGAGTGCCGTAGCCACCAGAGCGAACCAGTTCGATTTTCCTTGCCTGCCGCGTGTCTATTTCCCTAACCAGCTTTATCGTAAGCCAGGCACCTATCACCGTGATGATTACCTCTACGACTAGTAACCAGCTCGTATCTTGCGCACCTGATGTGATTTCGGCCTCAAGTGCTGCAACGATGTAAGCTAGGATCATCACGCCCAAAGCTACAAAGTTGAACAGCCACCACGCAAGAACAAAAGGCGGCCTTCTCATTGTCTTTCTTGTTTCTTTATCCGTCCTTCCGACTGCCGGGTCGCTTGCCTTCATTACCTCGACCGTCACTTGATACGGCTTCCACAAATTGAGTATAGGGATAAACCACCAGACAACAGCCCAGCCTGGCGTGAACCTTAGCTCGCTTGCCCCAAGCGCCGCCAGGTTTCTGTGATTCCTGTAGTACCAAAGTAACAAGAGGATGAAGCCCAAGATTCC
>DATEEE010000033.1:0-6791 GCA_035281285.1 Nitrososphaera sp. | reverse complement strand
GTCGTCAAGTCGTTTGCGAGCTAGCGGGCGATACACTAAATTAACACAAAATCTCCAGTCATAGACCGTAGCTATGAGTGCCAAAAAGTCGTACGACGATGTATTGAGGCTCATGCGTGAACACCACGCATGGTTTGACAGGTCGATTCCACTTATCGCAAGTGAAAATGTTCCAAGCCCGGCTGTAAGGGAGGCCGTGATGAGCGATTTTGGGAACAGGTATGCCGAAGGCTGGCCCGGTGAGCGTGTCTATGCCGGCTGCGTGTACATCGACCAGGTCGAACTGATCTGCAACGCGCTCGCTCGTCAGGTGTTTGGCGCAGAGTTTGCCGACTGCAGGGCGACGTCTGGCGTCGTTGCAAACCTTGCCATATATGCGGCTTTTTCAAACCCAGGCGACTACATGATGGCAGCATCAATCCCGTCAGGAGGTCACATCTCCCACGGCAAGAAGGAACACTCGGGTACCGCGGGTCTAGTTCACGGCCTCAATATCGAGCATTATCCGTTCTCAAAAGAAGAGATGACAATAGACGTTGACGCCACCAAAAAGAAAATCGAAGAAATGAAGAAAGACGGCAAGGGCCCGACCATTGGCATGTTCGGTGGAAGCCTTTTCCTATTCCCTCATCCCGTCAAAGAGCTTTCGGGATTCATGCACGACCAGGGCATGCATGTCAACTACGACGGGGCTCACGTGGCCGGACTGATCGCAGGCGGCGAATTCCAGGACCCGCTGCGTGAAGGTGCAGACTCGATGACCATGAGCTCCCACAAGACGCTCTGGGGCCCTCAGGGGGGGATCATTGTTTCGTACGAAAAGCACGCGGACGCGATCAAAAAGGCGATTTTCCCGGGGAACACCAGCAGCCACCACCTGCACCATGTTGCAGGCAAGGCGATCGCCCTTGCCGAGTCGGTCGAATTCGGCAAAGAATATGCAAAGCAAGTGATAAGAAATGCCAAGGCTCTCGCAGAAGCGCTTGCGGGTTACGGGTTCGGAGTTCTCGGAGAAAAGCGCGGGTACACAGCATCTCATCAGATCGCAGTCGATGTTACGCGGTTTGGCGATGGGGGGACGATCGAGAAGGAGCTGGAGAAGGCCGGGATCATCTTGAACCGACAGCTGCTTCCCGGCGACATCAAGGCCGGAAGGCACTACATGCACCCCGGCGGAGTAAGGATAGGCGTACCCGAGGTTACCCGACTGGGAATGAAGGAAAGCGAAATGAAGGAAATCGCGAATTTCATCAAGCGCGTTGTGGTCGACAAGCAGGAACCAGGTCAGGTGGCAAGAGATGTTGAGGAATTCAAGAAACAGTATCGGGTCGTGCAGTATGCATTTGACAGCGCTGTCAAGGCGTACGAGTACATCAGCCTAACGTCAAGAAAGTAGCTCTGACAATTCCAGTCCAACTGCACGCAATTCGATCTGTCTTAGCTTTATAAAATCCCGAATCGGAGAGTACGTCGCTTGATTGGCGACTCGCACCTGCTCTGCCCAAAATGCTTCCACGAATACGGGTTCCACAATTCCGACGGGATCTGCCGCAAAGGCTGCTGCAACTGCTCTGACAATAGCAAGAACTAGTTCGCTTACCTGGCAATATTTTCGTTCAACATGAGCGCCAACAGTGCAGCGCGCAATTCCTTGCCGTAAGAGGCCTGACGGAAATAGGTCGCGTTTTTGGTGTGATCAATATTCTGAGATATTTCATCGACCCGCGGCAGCGGATGCATGATTGACACGTCGGGCTTTGCCTTTGCAAGCGTGTTCTCGTCGATGGTATAAGTTCCCCTCACCTTTTCATACTCCTGGAGATCGGGGAAGCGTTCCCTCTGTATCCTAGTTACGTAGATGACATCAACGTCAGACAGAGCGCCGTCAGCAAGCTCTGTGTGCTCTTTTATCTTTAGTTTGTCCTGCACTTCGTAAATCGATTCTTTTCTCACCTGCAAGGTAGGGGGCGATACGAGATGGATATCCACCCTGTAGTTCGTAAGACCATAGAGCAGCGAATACACTGTCCGGCCGTACTTCAAATCGCCCACGATAGCAATCGAAAGGCCGTCGAGCTTTTTCTTTTCCCTCAGAATAGTGTAGAGGTCCAGCAACGCCTGGGTCGGGTGTTCCTCGCTTCCGCTGCCCGCGTTGATAATCGGGTTCTGCGACAGCTCGGCCGCATACCGGCTTGAGCCGTCCATCGGGTGCCGCAGGACTATGACATCTGAATACAGGTCGATGACTCTAATCGTGTCGGCAAGGCTCTCTCCCTTTTCTACCGACGATGACTTTAGGTCGGAAATTCCGATCGAGCTTCCGCCGAGCGACGCCATAGCTGCCTCAAAGCTCATTCTCGTTCTGGTGCTGGGCTCGTAAAAGATGTATCCAAGAGTCCGCCCCTTTCCGAGCTCCCCCCTTTCCGATGGCTTGAGCCGGCTCACCCTGTCGGTGGCTTCAAAAATGAATTCAAGGTCGTCCTTGGTAAAGTCCTTGATCGAAACAATGTCCCTGTCGTAAAAGGGGTTCGCCTGCATCTGTCATTCTCCACTCCCTGTCTGCGTAATAAACTCTATCCCCTAGCGCCGGAGCGCCCTGAAGAATATGTAGAGTATGGCAATGATTTCAAATCTGCCCAGAATCATATTCGCAGTCAGCATCAGCTTCGAAAACGGATCTAGCTGGAGCGAGGTTATCCCGTTGCTCAGTCCAGTAGTAGTTAGCGCTGAAACGGATTCAAAGAGGCCGTCTTCAAAGCTCCTGCCTGTCAGGTTGCTCAGCACTGCGCCCGTGACAAATGAGACAAGAATGTAAAGCCCGATCACGAGCAGAATTTCTCTTACAAGCCTGACTGCAAGTACTTCGCGGGCTATTTTGATCAGCTCATCGCGTTTTTGGACTAGCTCTGATAGACCGCGCGTGCGATACTCCTCGCGCACCTGCTCAAAGAAATCCCTGTTTTCTTCGCTGCGCTGTGGGTTGGCAGTGGCCGAAATTGATGTATACGTCCTCTGCGAAGAGGCGAGAGTCGAAGGATCCTCCTTTGGTTTCTTGCCGATCCGCTTTGACACTTCCTGGTACAGTATGAGGAATCTTCCAACCTTTATGCCGCCGGCGGTGGAAAATGCGCAGCCGCCCACTAGCATCATGATGATAATGAAAGCTTTGGCACCGTCCGAGATCGTCTCCATGCTGATGTACTGGAATCCCGTGTTGGTTGATGCGCTGATCGCATGGTATGCGGCCGTTCCAATGTTCTGAACGGGGCCGCCTCCGAGCAGAATGTAGAGCAGTGGCACAGCCAGGCCCATGCCGATCAGGTATACCACCACTTCCGAGCCCAGTGACTTTTTTGTTAGCAGCCCTCTCTTGCTAAAAAGGAAAAAGTGGAATGCGAACGGAAGCGCGGAGAGGATCATTCCCCCGCTCGTCAGCACAAGGACTTCAAGGTTCGCGCCGTTCACGATGGTCGATGTGGGAACGAACCCGCCGCCCGTTATTGCGCTGAATACGAGTGATATCGAGTTTACGTCGTCCGTCCTGCCTGAAATTGTCGTTAGGAACACGAGAACGATAGTATAAGCTGAAAAGATCCCGACTAGCGTCACAATGAACTCCTTGAACTTTAGCATGCCCCCGCCCAGGGCACTTTTCATTGCGCTCAGCTTTTCCTCCGGGAAGAAGAGCATCATGACCAAATAGACAAAGCTCAATCCACCCACCCATTGGGTATACGCGCGATAGAATGAAAAGCTCTTTGGCAGATCTTCAGGCGTCGTTATCATTGACAGGCCGGTGGTTGTAAAGCCCGAGGCGCTTTCAAACAGGCTGTTCACAAAGATTGAGCTGGCCTCGCTCCCGGCTCCAAATGGATTCAGGTAAATGTACGGAAGCGAGCCAAAGAGGGACATTACCACAAAACTCACCACCACAAATATTGACGCCTGCATCAAGCTCATCTGGCCCCGCTCACCGTACGACATTAGGAAAAAGCCGGCGAACGAAAGCCCCACAACTTCAAGGTAAATGCCTGTTATGCTCCCGGCTTCGCCCCACAGCGTCCCTGCCAAGGCCGGCACGACGAGCAGTACTGCGGAAAACTGGAGCAATACACCAAGGTTGCCCAAGACTGGCTTGTATTGGGCCTGAAGCGTGCTTCGGGCCCTCTTGATCGTCCTTTCGAGAACTGAAGTCCGTATCGCGCCTGCGAGTGAAGCCTGCGTTACGATGCCGATGACGCCTTCCTTTCCTGCAATCGGGACCCGCTTGACCCTGTGGATCCTCATTTCCTGAAGCGCTTTTTTTACGGTCGCCGTCGAGGGCACGGTGACAACTGGCGTCGACATAACCTGTGAAACAAGAACGTCATCAGAGTCCTCTCCCTTCATCACGACCTTGTCTATGATATCAGAGTCCGTGATTATTCCAACTGCAAGACCGCGTTTAGACACTATGATAGACTCGGCCTTTTGCGAATTCATCAGCCTTACTGCGGAGGCTACATCGGTCTTTTCGTCTACGACTACGAACTGGCGTGTCATGAATGACCTGGCGGGCCTATCTAGCAAGTCTCGCATGTTACTGGGAGCAACCTGATAGCAAGACCAATTTGCTATAACTATTCCGCTACTCACTCGACAATTACCATAAGGATGCCTTTCTGGATTCTGTCGCCAAAGGAATTCGCCGAAGTAGCACATGGAAGCTAATTCGCGCTAGCTGTTGGCGTCGCATTTTCCCCGTTGCCTGCTTCCTGAACCAATTCAGCGACATCGGCCCATGTGGAGACAACTCGGCGAACCGATAGGCCGCCCAATACTTTCATATCCTCTTTTTTCCACTCTTTTCTTCTAATCGAGCAATAACATATGGCAATTTACAGGTATACCGCGTACAAGACGCCCAACATTGGAATATTCGCCAAGGCAAACGACAGCACAGTCCTCGTGCCGCACGGCTTTGCAGAGACAAAGTCGCGAAAGCTGGCAGAGTACTTGCAGGCAAAGGAGGTCTACACTTCCATTGCCGATACCCGGTTGATCGGCCCGATGACCGTGCTGAATAACAATGGAATTCTTCTCCCGTCCATTGCTTCTGAAGATGAAGTGCAATTCCTGCGTCAGGCGACCGGCCTGAGGGTTGAAAAGGTTGAGAGCCGGTACACGGCAATCGGAAACCTCGTTGCTGTAAACGACAATGGAGCCATAGCGTCTTCGCTACTGGGCGGCGAGCTGGATAAGCAACTGCAGGACGTGCTCGGCGTGCCGGTTCATTCAATGACCATCGGCGGCTACGTGCAGACGGGCGCAATGATCGTCGCTACCAACGGAGGCGCTGGCGTTCACCCAAACGCGACTGAAGAAGAGGTGAGGACCGTCTCCGAAGTCTTGCAGGTGCCTGCAGAGCCAGTCACCGTAAATGGCGGCGTCCCCTTTCTCACGTCTGGCCTGATAACTAATACTAAGGCGGTAGTCGTGGGCAGCCTTACCACGGGGCCAGAGCTTGTGATGCTGAGCAGGATCTTTAAAGCATGATTCTGGAAATACTCTGCGTCGGAAATGAGCTGCTTGCCGGCATTACGCTGAATTCAAACGCGCACTGGCTAGCCGGCGAGATTGCTCGCGCAGGCGGTATTGTCAGGCGGGTAACAGTCGTCAGGGACGACCTGAAGGAAATTTCGTCGGCCGTCATGGAATCCCTTGCAAGGAGACCCGACATTCTCATCATTACTGGAGGGCTTGGCGCCACCTACGACGACATGACGCTCGAAGGGGTAGCGATCGCGCTTGGAAGGAAAACAAGAATTGACGAGCGCGCTGTCGAAATGCTCAAGCGCAGCTATGCAAGGCGACACCTGAATTATGAAATAAACGATGTGCGACTAAAGATGGCAACTATCCCAGAGGGCTCGGTGCCGCTGGAAAACATGGTCGGCAGCGCGCCGGCCGTCGCGATTGACATGGGGGCCACCTGGGTATATTGCCTGCAGGGCGTCCCCGGCGAAATGCAGGCGATTTTCAATAGCCACATTCTCCTGGAGATCGGAAAGCGTGTAGGCCAGTTTGCATCAAAGGAAGCCAGCTATATGGTCAGGGGGGTAACGGAAGCCATGATAGCGCCAGCGCTATTGAGAATCGTCGAATCATACCCAAAGGAGGCGGTCTACCTCAAGACCCACCCGCAGGGCTACGGAGAAAACAATATGCCTCAGATAAGGGCACAACTGATAACGCGGGGAAGCAACGAAGATCAAGTGGGAAAGATGCACGACGAAATTGCGGAAATACTCAGGCAGGAAATTGTAAAGCTCGGCGGCAAGATCGCGACGTGAGATTATTGATTCTGCTTGCGGGGGTTGCTGCTGGCACCGCCAGCGGATTCTATTTTGCAAATTACTACCAGCCGGTGCTGCTCAATGGGACTATCCACGCGGCCATTTTCGGGTCAGGCCTGGTGGCGCTGTTGATTGCGCACAGGCTGACTGTCAGAATGGCAACCTGGTACATCGCAGGCGCGCTCCCCGTCCACCTTTTGATTCACTTTGTGGTGATACGCGACCTTGCTCAGCTTATGGGAGTTAGCCACAATCTGCTGAACTTTGCGTCCTTGCCGTGAACAACTGATTCGAATATTTCCTTGATTCGTTTGGTAATCTCGCCAACTTTTCCGCCGTTTCCGATCGGCCTGTTGTCTATTTCCCCTACTGGTTTTACCTCTGCTGCCGTGCCGGTGAGGAATACTTCGTCAGCCATGTAGAGCTCGTCCCTCGCAATGTCCCGCACTTCGCACC
>DATEEE010000032.1:0-3900 GCA_035281285.1 Nitrososphaera sp. | reverse complement strand
TGGACAATAAGAAATCTCTAATGGTCATTGGGTCCACAGGTGGTGGTAAGACCACAATTCTCAACGCAGCGACCGGCCTGATAAACTCGTCATACAAGATTTTCTCCGTAGAGGATACCGCTGAAATCAACATCCCACACGAGAACTGGTTCAGCCTTGTTTCAAGGGCCAGTTTCGGGCTTGAGAGCCAGGGTGAAGTAAGCTTATTCGACTTGCTAAAGTCCGGCATGCGTCACAGGCCCGACTATATCCTGGTTGGCGAGATCAGGGGCGAGGAGGCCTATGTGCTTTTCCAGGCGCTGGCTACCGGTCACGGTGGCATGGCGACCATGCACGCCGACGACTCTGAAGCAGCCATAAGAAGGCTGATGCAAAAGCCAATGGACATCCCGGGCGCATACGTGCCACTGATGAATTGCATTATCAACATCAAACGCGTCAAGCTGGGAAGCGACGCGAGCGGCAAGAGCTCGAAAAAGATCATGACCAGAAGGGTAACGGAGGTAACCGAGATCATGTCGTCAAACTCTGTAAGGAGCGTTTTCACTTGGGATCCTCATCACGACGGCTACCTTGACAACCTGAACAAGAGCTACCAGCTGCCCAAGATCGCAGAGGACACGGGTGTCGACATGGAGGACATTGCGGCAGACATGGTTAAGAGAAAGACCGTCCTGACATGGCTAGTCAACAGAGGCACCAGAGACTACAAGAGCGTAAGCAAGGTCATCGGCATGTTCAACCAGGACCCAGACAGGCTCATGTCAAAGGTGGAGAGCTCGTAGTGTCGATATTCAAGTTTCAGCAAAAGCACGACCTTACCAAAAAGGTTGACAAGAAAAAGAAAAAGCCGGACAAAAAGCTCGGCGAAAAAATCGATCGTGAACTTCCGTATGTTATTACGCTTGTAACCATAATGGCTGCCAGCGGCATTACTCCCTTTGGCAGTTTTGCCAAGCTCGCCCGCTACAAGCTCCTCCCATTCGTAATGAGGGAATCAAGGAATATCATTGGTCAGGTGCACATACTCGGAGTAGACCCGCTTACAGCGATGGAAAAAAGGGCGGAAGCCACGGCTTCAAAGCAGTACCGCGATCTGCTGCTGGGCTACGTTTCGACCGTCAGAAACGGAGGAGATATTGCCAGCTTTTTGCAGAGCAAGATGAAGTCAATCTTTGAATTCGAAGTCGCTGTGGCTCGACAGTCGGTAGCCAAAATCGGCGGGCTGGTAGACGCCTACATGATCATGCAGGTCATTGCACTCAGCATGTACGTGGTTGTTGTCGCACTTTCTTCTAGCGCGGGCACTTCAAGCGACTTGCTTCCGGCATCTATGTCGTCTCCAATGTTTTCTTACATGCTGGTATTCGTAATACTTCCAGCGATATCGATCGCTATCCTTTACGCACTTGACAAGACTCTGACTTCGACCCTGATAGGCGTCAAGTCATTTCTAAAGCAGGGACTGATCTTCTCCTTCGGCGCAATTGTCGCGTTCGTCGTGTTGACTGCCACAGGGGTCATGGGCTCGATACTAGATCCCGTATATGCTTTCCCGCTATTTCTGATGGCGGCTTCGGCTCTGCCGGCGTACAAAGCCATGAAGGCTGAGAAGAACATGCGCAGCATGGAAAACGAGCTGCCGAGCTATCTGCGCGACGTGGCAGAATCAAGGAAGGCCGGGCTTTCACCTGAAAAATGTATTATTTATGCATCAGAAAGGCTACGGGACCCGGTTTTCCATCGCGTAGTAAAGACCTTTGCGAACCAGCTGGAGTGGGGTGTTCCTCTGCGCAAGATCTACACGAACCTTGCTTCGACGATCAAGTCGTGGTCTGCGCTGATTCACTTCAGGATCTTGATTGAAGCGATTGACAGCGGTGGAGGCTACACCACATCTCTTGAAATTCTCGCCCAGTCGAGCGAGTCATCGTACAACACAGAGCAGGAAAAGAACAGCATGCTCAAGCCGTACGTCTTCATTGCGTTCATGGTTACAGCCCTCACTTCGCTTACGACACTGATGATTGCACAGACGTTTACAGACGTAAATGAGGGCATCTTCACGGGGCCCGAGGGCGGCGCTCAGGCGCCGGTAGTCGCGGCTGACCAGGGTCCTCTGACATCCAACCAGATGTTTGCGATCGGAATTGCAGCGCAGTCATGGATGACAGGGTTTCTGGTCGGCAAGATATCCAGCGGGTCATTCGGGACGGGATTCAAGCACGGGATAATACTGCTGGCAATCTCTATGATGGCCACCATCATGACACAGGAGTTTAACATCAGCCCATCCATGTTCATGGGCTCGTCGGAACCTGCAGTGTAGGTAAACTTGAGCTGCAGTGCATTGGAAAGTATGTAACGAGACAATACATGCTAACGAATAACACCTGAGGTACATAATCACAATCACAACAATGCAGTCTCTGAAAATGGCAGAAATATTCGGTGCAGTCTCTGACGATTCGTCTTTGCAACTGTTCAAACTTATAGCTCAGAGCAACGGCGCGACGAGTGACGTGCTCAGGGGCAAAATGACGCTTACAAGAAAGCAGTATTACTCTAGGCTATACCGCCTTTCGCGCTGCGGGCTGATAAAGCGAAGGGACAACACGTATGTCCTGACTGCGTTTGGAAAGGTACTCTATGATGCTCAGGCCACCATTGAAAACGCACTGAGCAACTTTTGGAGAATAAAGGTTGCGGATACTCTTGATGCAGCGGATGGCATCCCCGCGGAAGAGCAGAAAAAGCTGCTCGAGACCCTGATAAATGATCAGGAAATAAAGAGCATCCTTATGAAGCGCGATGGCTCGGTCGCCGCGGTTTAATCTATACAACGCTTCTATAGCAGGGGAGTGTGTGGCGTTAGTAGACTTGCAAGTCCTCTTCTCATGGCAGGTCCGCAATAATTCGGATGTCACTTGAGAAATACGACAGCCTTAGTCAGGCTATCGATGGGATATTCCGCAGCTATGAGGATATTTCCTATATCGCGGTCCTTACTGACAAGCTGAAGATCGTTGCCCAGAAGGGCTTTATCGAGCTGCATCCGTCAAAGCTCCATATCCTGCACGTCCAGGCTGGGCTTCTTGTAAACATGTCATCTGTATGGTCGGAATCGCTGGGCTCGCTTGACTACATATGCGCATCGTTCGACTCAAAGTCCGAAATAATCGCAATGCCTCTCCCGAACAAGTTGCAGCTCGTCGCAGTGATCTCGTCTCTCCACAAGAAAGACCTTGAAGGTATCAGGCGAGGCATCGTGGAACGCTTCAAGTCAGCCAATTTCGCCTAGGGCCTTGAGCGCTTTGCGATAGTGTTTGTGAATAAGCGACCCGTACTGCAAGGCCTTTTTCGGTTTCATCGCTGACTCTGGCGGGATGTTTAGCTCCAATGCAACATCCCTCAGGAGATGCTTTCTCAACATGTCATTCGGACCTTTGATCTTTTCATCAAGCGGGATTTTCTTGGAAAACTCTATGAAATCCGCATCAAGAAACGGTTGTCTGACATCCACTCCAAATCTTGCCGCGACCGCAGAAATTTCCCGTACGAGCTCCAGTTCATTGGCTATTTTTTCGTCCATCAGTTTGAGCACCGCGTGAACACCATTTTCATAGACCAGGCGGTAGCCGTTGTAGCCGCAGAACAGTTCGTCGCAGCCATTGGCGCTAAGAACAACCGATAGTCCCTGTTCGCTAGCCGCACGCGCGATGAAGGAATACGCCAGGCAATTTTCCACATGGGAGGTATTCCTGCATATGGTTTCGCCAAAGATTCTTTGCAGGTGCTTCTGAAATTCAAGTGCGTCGATCACAACCGCGTGAATTGGCAATCGCAACTTTTCTGCGATCGACTTCGAAAATTCCAAGTCGTGTGAGCCGGGGAAGCCCA
>DATEEE010000031.1:0-2187 GCA_035281285.1 Nitrososphaera sp. | reverse complement strand
GCCTACTCCGGCTTCTGGATTGCTGCCGCTTTGCCGCGCAGACATGGTATTTTGCTACCAGACAAGCCTTAAATTATAGGCTTCCGGTGTCCTACATTTGGTAGACCCCGGTTGCCTTATAAGTTGATTGATGGCAAGATTGAACCTTTATCATTTACCGCCGAAGCAGTGATGCGGAGGCTCAAAGAGGACAACATCAAGTTCCTCGATCTTCAGTTTACCGGCCTTTTTGGAAGATTCCACCACACGACGATGGACGCAAAGATGTTCAGGCTCGACGACTTTTCCAGTGGCCTGCCGAAGCTGGACGGCTCGTCAATCAGGGGCTTTACGGAAATCCACGAATCCGATCTCATCATAAGACCTGACCCGTCAACTTACGCCACAATCCCCTGGATAGGAACTCCAACTGCAAGGCTGATATGCGACATCCTTTCCGGAGGGAGCAAGAGGGAGACATTCCCGCGCGACCCAAGAGGGATTGCAAAGAAGGCCGAGTCTTTCCTCTCCGAGCAGGGTTTTGAAACTTCTTACTGGGGGCCTGAAGTAGAGTTCTTTGTATTTGACAAGCTCGAAGTAAACACCATGACCCCGTACCGGGGCCAGAGCTACCACATTGATTCAAAGGAGGCTCCCTGGTCCACTGACAGCGTGGGCTATGCTCTCCGGCTGAAGGAGGGCTACCTCCCGAGCGCGCCCGGCGACACTCTGATGGAGTACCGTAACGAGTGCGTCCACACCCTAACGAATAACTTTGGAATCCTGTGCGACGCGCACCACCACGAGGTTGCTACCGCCGGCCAGTGCGAAATAGACATCCGCTATGACACGCTGGTAAATGCCGGCGATGCCGTCCAGAGCTACAAGTACATCGTCAAGAACGTTGCAAAAAAGCACAACATGATAGCCACCATGATGCCCAAGCCCATAGCGCTCGACAACGGCTCTGGGATGCACATGAACGTTAGCCTTTGGAACAAGGGCAAGAACCTCTTTTACGATGCATCAGACGACTATGCCGAGATGTCGCAGACTGCAAGGTACTTTGGAGGCGGCGTTATGGAGCATGCACACTCGCTTGCCGCCATAGTTGCGCCCACGACTAACTCGTACCGGCGTTTAGTCCCCGGCTACGAGGCCCCGGTCTACGTTGCTTGGAGCACGGGCAACAGATCCGCGATAATCCGAATACCGGCGCATTTCAAGGGTGCCAAATTCGCGAACCTCAAGCGCATCGAATTCAGAGCTCCGGACCCCTCGTGCAACCCGTACCTTGCGTTTGCAGCCGTTCTGGCGGCCGGCCTTGACGGCATAAAGAAAAAGAAAGAGATTGGAGACCCGGTGAACGAGGACATCTTCAAGATGACTCCAAAGAGGAGGAGGGAGCTCAAAATCACCCAGCTGCCTGCGAGCCTCAGGGAGGCATACGAGCTTTTGCAGGGCGACAGCGCGTTCTTGAAGCCGATATTTGACAGCGAGACCATTGACAGAATCGTCGAACACGAAGAAAAGGAACACGTGGAACTCGCTGTAAGGCCGCATCCGCACGAATTTTCGATGTACGCGGACGTATAGCAGTATCTTTCCGGCAAAAGTCCGGATTCATCAAGGCCGCATTTGTTTGCCGGGGGCCGGCCCGGAATATGATTACTCCCTACAGATGAGTCCCGCAAGTTAGCACCAAAAATGAATCAGTGCGTGAGACGCGCCCAGTTTCCATCCAAAGCAAACTGCTAAGTCTTGGAACGTGCATATAGTAATCGTGGTTAGAAGAAATGCCGGCATAATGCTGGCGTCAGCCATTGCAGTTCTGTTTGCGTCAAACATTGCGAGCAATGCGCATGCAGCCCAGATAGACGCGGCGCTCGTGCCGGAATTCGACAAGGCGGTCGGGACATTTACAGGCACAAAGTTCATCCGGATAAGTTACGAGCCGGGAAGCTCTGCCTCGCAGCTATTCAATGGCAAGGAGGAGAGGCTAGTATTTTCGATCAAAGGCACCAACGCCAGCGGGATAGCAGAGCTGATTTCAAAAATTAACGCGGCGCTCATTGAAGCTCAGAGCCCTGCACAAGTAAGCAATGTCAACGTAACCTACTCGGGAGTACTCGAGGGTGGGCCGAACGCCATGACCCTCACGTACAGGGTGGAGCTAACCCAGGAATTCTCCGGGTTCAAGCTGAACCA
>DATEEE010000030.1:0-3827 GCA_035281285.1 Nitrososphaera sp. | reverse complement strand
CTGCGGCTACTGCGGGAGGGAAGTGCAAGCATTTTGTGTTGTAAAATCGAGGGACAGCGTTCCGGGGCTGACGCCGGCTTTTTGTTCCGATAGGTGCGCGAATACTTTTCTCCTGAAAGAAGAATTGAAACAGAAAATCTAAACCCGCGTTTCATAGTCGTTCGAATTGGTTGCTCTAACCACCCCCTCTTCCTTCGCCAAAACACTTACTCAAGTTAATGAATTGTGTGGCGGCGAAAGCACAAGATCGCGTAATCAAGAATAGGTGTGATCCCGCTTTTTCCGCTTTTGGCAAACAAACTTTAGACGGCAACGCAAGAACTGCGACTGAGCATTAATTGAAGACTAATCTGTTTGTTGTCGGAATTGCCCTTGTCATCGGCGGAATCGCACTCCTCGTGGTAGTGGTAGGGCAGCCTCGAGGAATCGAATGCATTGCAAACTTGTGTCCGTCGCCAGGCGAAAGTCTCTACTTTTCTTCTCTTTTGCCGATCTTTATGCTAAGCGTCGGCGGTTGGCTCGCGGTTATGAGTTTCAAGAAAAAGTAACGGCCAGTGATTTTCGCTGTCTCAGAAAACTCACGCTAAAGGCCTGCGCGCCACCGGGCGACCGGTCCGTTTGTTGAGCAAGTGTGATCCCGGGCGAGACCGGTTCGTGTCGATGTCAAATCAAACTATTGCGCGGTACTTCCTCGAAACGAAAAGCACCATCCCGATGATGGCCGCTACAGCAATGCTTGCGCTGTACACGACAGCGACTACTATGCCCTGGCTGTCCCACAAAAACCCAAACACCACGTTGCTCGCAAAAAAGCACGACCCGATCACTAGGTTGTAAATTCCAAACGCGGTGCCCCTGACCTCTGAAGATACGTATCGCGGTATTATCGCGCGCTGCACGGTTTCTACAATGCCAGCGTAGAGCCCAAAGACAGCGGCAATTACGTATGCATAGATCATGTTTCCCGATAGCACTGCCATCAAGGCCGCGGACGCAAGAAACGAAGCGTACGCCACCAGCAACATCTTCTCCTTGCCGAACCTGTCAGCCAAGACTCCTGCAGGTATTCCAATTGCGGCGTGCGAAATGTTGATCGCAGCGTAGACAAGTGGGATTAGGTTCTCGTCTACTCCCAATTCTGTTGCTCTGATAAGGACGAATGAGAAATTGAACGCCCCAAGGCTAAAAATGCCGGCCAAAATAAGCAACACCAAGAATGGCCTGTTCCCGCGGAGCAGGCGGCCGATGTTGCCGGCAATCGTCTGGCGGGCCCCCTTCCTCATCACTGCCACTTCCTTGACAAAAAAGATCAGGATCAAGAGCGCTAGAACGCCGGGGACCAGAGATGCGAGAAATATTCCTCGAATGTCTACTGCCTGCAAGAGTGCAAACGCCGCAACAGGACCGGCTATTGCGCCCAGCTGGTCAATTGTCCTGTGAATGCCGAACGCTTTGCCAGCGCGGGACTCTGGCACTGAATCTGCGATCAGAGCATCGCGTGGGGCAGTCCTAATGCCCTTGCCCATTCTGTCACTAGTACGGATCAGAAATGCGTCAATCCAGCCATTGGCCCCGGCAAAAAATGGCTTGCTGGCTGTGGAGACTGTATATCCGGCAAGAACGAACACTTTTCGCCTGCCCACTTTGTCGGACCAAGAACCAGAGATCATTCTGAAAGCGTAACTCGTTAGCTCCGCGGATCCTTCGATTGCGCCTAGGAGTGCGCGTGACGCGCCGAGGGTGCCTACTATGAATATAGGAAGAACGCCGAGCACCATTTCAGTTGAAAAATCTGTAAAAAAACTGACTAGTCCGAGGGCCGTTACATTTCGCATGCCTCCCCCGCCAGCCGCAGGTGTTGAACTGGGGGGTTTCTCTGATCCAGGAATATCGCCGCCAGGATCTCCCAATTAGTTACGACGTTTCGGTGAATAGTGTGCTTCCTATAAAATTGCTCTTAGGGGTACTGAACCGGCGGTTTAAGAGCTAGTCTAATAGCACGGGTCGAAGGAAGTTGGCGAAGACCCGTGAAGGCGCACTCGAAGATGTTTTGAAAATAAATGGACCAACCCGGAGTCGGTAATCGTCGACCTAAGGCATGATGCTCGGCACGGGACTAGAACAAGACTCGGATCCGCAGCCGGGGCATGATGGATACGTAGATGAACTATTTCGGACGCAGGGATGCCGCTGGGCACACTTTTTTGAGGTCCTGAGAAGCCTCTTCATATGTAACTGCAGTTACATAACAAGCGTTCTCGATGATACTCGTCGGTTTTTTAACTAGCAGAAAAGAGCCAAGGCATAATGACTCAGAAAGTAGCCAATCGTCTAGTTCTAGCTATCGCGATGGCAGTCGTCGCAAGTGCTAGCTTTGGCAGCTTCAACCAGAATTCATACGCAAACCCAGTTCCATCATTTGTTCCAGGGGAATGTGAGCAGTATGTTGATCAACCGAGCACCGACCATGTCCTGACCGTTCTGACAGCAGGTCCGTTCCTGCCAGGTGATGAGATCGAAGTAAAGGCGGAGACTACTGACACTGGCACCGGAACAAATAGAGTGAGAATCGTGGCAATCCTGGAAGGGACAACGATCCATGAGAACCTGATCCTTCTGCCAAATCCAAGCGGCTCTGTGACTGACTCGTTCAACATTCCAGGCGATGCAAAGCAGGGCGACGAACTTGACGTTTATGCATGCTTTGAGTCACCGGGAAGCTTGCAGGGCGACGGAGTGACGCACCACTTGAACGTTGGCTCATTCTTTGTATTGCCAGAATCGCCAATCGGCATCCTTGCACTAGTCGGTAGCTCGCTAGCAGTGCTTGGCGGATTTATGGTATTGAAGAAGAGAAGCAACGGTCAACTGCCGCTGTAATCAAACCAAGCTGCCTCGAAAGAGGCCTACCTTTTATCTTTCATCTAATCTAACCCACTGAAAAGTCTGTTACCTGTCGAGCACGAACTGCGCATTGCTCGCACGTTTCTTTTCGACAATCATTACGAACTGATGGTAATCATCGCAAATGTTGATGGCCTTCCTTTCATCCCTGCACATAGTGCTGTCAAATTCGTAGTAGCGGCAAATTCCAGCGAACTTGCAATCCTCGTGCTTCAATCGTAGCTGATTATCCTAATGCTGGTTCAAATGACTTGTCGTCATTGTGAGCCTCATCACTGGTTAGATTACCCGGAATTCAGCATCCGACTAGATCATCCCCAAGATGACCAGATCTGACATGCATCGTGATTATCGCACAGTTGACAGGAATTTGCCAGCCTTGTGATGCGTTGAATGCCCCGTGAAGATTGGGATGCACCGAATTCTACGAAAAAAAATATTTGTTGTCCGAATCGAGTACTTGGCTATTCTTCTTTTTCAGCTTCCTCGTCTTCTTCCTCCGCTTCCAGCTCGACTTCCTTTACCGAGAATCCAAGCTCGGTCGCCCTTTTCGCAAGTTCGGTCAGCTTTTGCATAACCTGCACCGCATCGGTTTCTTCGGTAATTAATTCCAATTCTGCTTCCATTTCATGGGAGTAGTCTTCGCTGCGGACTATAAGTGATAGGTTTGCATTGTACAACAGAGCAAACCTGCTCTAGATATAGTGAGTCGGTCGCTTCCGTTCACTGAGAAGGCTCGTTACTTGGAACATTTGCAGCCCTTGTCCGGCAACAGCTTGACTTTGTGGATTTTATTTGGCCTAAGCATCGGTCTAGCTATAGCAGTTGACCTAGGATTGGTCGGTAAGCTGAAGAGGCTCGTCAAGAAGCAGGACAGCCCTGCCGTGACGGATGGTGTCGTGGAGAAAGAAAAGGTTCAGTCT
>DATEEE010000029.1:0-3786 GCA_035281285.1 Nitrososphaera sp. | reverse complement strand
TCATTTCGATAAGCGTTCCGACGCCTCCGCCGATTGCGATAATCCCGTCGGCAGACGAACCCACAATGAAATCCCTTGCAAAGCCGATCCCGGTGCAAACGACAATGTCACAGTATCGGTTCGCGTATGAGAATTCTTCCTGCGGAATTATGCCCAGGGTCATGCCCCCATTTTCCTTCGCCCCTCTGCATGCCGATTCCATGACTCCTCCAAGCCCGCCGCAGACCAAGACGGCGCCAGCCGCGGCTACGCTCCGGCCTACGTCGTATGCGAGCTTGCTGGCGATATCTGTGCATTCGTTGTTGTAACCTATTACGGCAATCTGCATCTTGCGCATGCACTTTGGTCGGGTAGCCGGCATTATAGCATTTTTCCGATCAAGACTTAATAGTGATACAAGGCTTTCCAATTTTGTCGTGAAGTTCCAGGACAGGGCCCACGCTGGAAATCTGCTGGCAGAAAAGCTGGCGGAGGATCCCAAGGTCGAGAAAACTATAGTTCTCGGTATTCCGAGGGGAGGGATAATCCTGGCCGACATTGTCGCCACAAGACTGGAGGCGGATTTTGACATTGTAATTCCAAGAAAGCTCGGCGCGCCTGACAACGAGGAGCTGGCAATCGGAGCAGTCATGAGTGATGGTACTGCCTACCTCAACAGATACCTGATCAACGCCCTTCGGATTTCTGACGAATACTTGGAAAAGGAAAAGCAGCGTCAGATTGGCGAAATCGGGCGGAGGTCGCTGGCATATAGAAGGCAGGCCGCACCTTACGGAATTAAGGGTAAGAGGGCAATTCTGGTCGACGACGGTATCGCCACGGGCGCGACAGTCATTGCGTCGGCGAGGTGGGTCAGAAAGCAGGGACCGTCTCAGCTTACCATAGCGGTGCCGGTTGCTCCCACCCAATCGGCAGACATCTTGGAGGAGGAAGCGGACTCCGTCGTCGCACTGCTCAAGTCCAGGGACTTTGGAGCGGTCGGGCAATTCTACGAAATGTTTGACCCCGTATCCGACGACCAGGTCCAGGCGATAATGCGCTCCAGGGGACTCTTGTAGAATAATATAGGGCGGGAATATTTCCGCTCATTGGCAATGGAATTTCGCGTAAAGGACGTTTCGCTTGCAAAGGAAGGCAAGAACCGCATCGACTGGGCAGAGGCGCACATGCCCGTCCTAGTTTCGCTGCGCCAAAAGTACGAAAAGACCAAGCCGCTCAAGGGAGTCAGGGTGGCCGGCTGCCTGCATGTTACAAAGGAGACGGGCGTGCTGGTAAGAACGCTCAAGGCCGCCGGCGCTGAAATCTCGTGGTGCGGCTGCAACCCCCTCAGCACCCAGGACGACGTTGCTGCGTCGCTCGCAGTCGACGAGAATATCTCCGTATTTGCCAGCAGGGGCGTAAGTTCCAAAGAATACTATGACGATATCCATTCCGCAATGAAAATCGACCCGCACGTAACAATCGACGACGGGGCGGACCTGACTGTTGAAATGCACAAGGCATCGCCCAAGTCCATAAGGGGAGGAACAGAAGAAACCACCACCGGTGTGGTCAGGCTCCGGGCGCTGCAAAAGTCTGGCAAGCTAATGTACCCGATTATTGCGGTGAATGACGCCGAAACAAAGCATGACTTTGACAACGTCTACGGGACTGGTCAGTCCGCTCTGGACGGCGTGATCAGGTCGACTAACCTGCTCATTTCGGGCAAGAACGTCGTTGTCGCAGGCTACGGCCACGTTGGAAAAGGTGTTGCTTTAAGGGCTGCCGGACTTGGAGGCAATGTCATTGTAACCGAAGTCGACCCCATCGCTGCTCTGAAGGCGAGGATGGACGGGTACTCTGTATCAAAAATGAGCGAGGCCGCGGAAATCGGGGACTTGTTCATCACAGCCACGGGATGCAAGGACGTGATAGCGGAAGAAGACATTGCGAAAATGAAGGACGGCGCAATTCTCGCCAACGCCGGGCATTTTAATGTAGAGATATCTATCCCTGGCATTGAGGCTCAGATGACGGGCAAGAAGGAAATCAACCAGAGCACGATGCAATACAGCCTGAAGAACGGCAAAAGAGTGTACTTGCTGGGTGAGGGCAGGCTGGTCAACCTAGCTGCCGCTGAAGGCCACCCGTCTGAAGTGATGGACATGAGTTTTGCCAACCAGTTCCTGGCCGTCCTGAAGCTGGCTCGGCACGGAGAAACGATGAAGCCAAACGTCTACGACGTAGACAGGGCGCAGGATAGGGAAATAGCTCTTGCCAAGCTTCAGTCAATGGGAGTCAAGATCGATTCGCTTACGCCGGCGCAGCAGTCGTACCTGCAGGGCTTTAGCGAAGGTACGTAGCAGGCATACTATTAATTACAGTCGAGTCGAATCTGTGAAAGACCGGATTGGATGGGTAGTCTAGCCTGGTTAGGATACCTGTCTCACACACAGGTGGTCGAGAGTTCGAATCTCTCCCCATCCACTTTCTCTCAATCGCCGAACTCGATGACACAGTTTTTGTCGATCGCAGATTTTTGCATGCATTCTGCTTGTGCTTCTTGATTCCTGCCAGAGCAATCGCCAAGCGAAGACCGTTGCGACTGCCGGGGACAACACTAACGTTCAACTTACGATGTAAAAGTCTTTTCTCTGCAAATAGTAATTTCTGAAATAGTACAATGCCGCCAAAAGGATAGAGCTGATAACCACAGCAGCTGTTATGACCTGATGGTAATTGCCAAACAACGGTTTCGGTACACCGCATTCCTTGATTATTGTAAAGGGCGCACACGAGGGCGTGCACGACATCATTGCACACACACCGTGAGCATTTGCCAACTCCGTGTTATCGGCTATGTTGCCTGCAAACATAAAAGCGGCAAATGCGATCACAAGTGAGTATCGCAACGTCTTTCATATGCGTGAGATACAGATAAGTCTGCCTAGTCGCGGGAGTTCAGTTTTCACTCACCCAGAACATAGTACCATACATAATTTATTTCGCCCACACATCTCACTCCGATGGTTAGTGCGAAAATCGCGATACTGCTAGCCGCAGCCGCGGGCCTCGTCGCAGGCGTATTTATTGCGTCGCCGGACATCCGCGCCTATGCAGCGGCAACTATTGGATCGGCGGACATCATCGATGAAACTATCCGGTCGGTCGACATCAAGAACGGCGAAGTAAAGGCATCAGACCTTGCAGCAAACTCGGTAACTGACTCGGAACTTGCGGCCAATTCAGTTGGAGCAAGCGAGCTCAAAGGCGTAACCAGGCTGATATTTGGAGATTGTTCGATCAACGCATTCAGCAGCACTCCTCCGGGCAACGCTGTCCTGCAGAATTGCGGAATCAACGGCGTAGTCGATGGCGATAACGTAGTTGTGACCAAGAACGGCGGAAACGGCTGCTTCAAAATCGTAACTGCAACGGCCAACGCTGCAAACAATATCTTTATCATTTGGAGGAACGACTGCAGCACGAGTCAGACGCTAGGCACCGGAGAGGTCTCGGTCATAGCTTTCAACTAGACATTGACTGAGACTTGCTGGAACGTCCGGGCTCACTCAATCCAACGTTGCCCCGCGCAGCAAGCCTGGGCTACTTCTTTGCGCCCAGAGTCCTGTTCTTGAGCCTCATCTGGCTTCCGTGGCATTTGCGGCACCTCGTCGAAGAGATGGGATTCTTGCCACCGCACCTGAAGCAAATCTTGAAGAACAGCCGTCTATGTTGGGCAATCTGTTTCTTAGTCGCATCTGTAATTGGCATGTAGTCGCTTCTGATGCCCTATTGGGGTATTTT
>DATEEE010000028.1:0-16680 GCA_035281285.1 Nitrososphaera sp. | reverse complement strand
CTTGGGGATGATGCCGTTTGGTTCCCTTCCCTCCACGTTGAGGAAGATTCTTGCGTAGTACCCGCCCCAACCCCATGCTTTGGTTTTTGACCAGTCGATCTCGCAATCGTCGAGATCAGTCTGCTTGTCGGGGTATTTTTTTAGGGTAAGATAGCCTTCCTTCATGAGCCACTCGTTTATGCAAAGGCATCCTTTCATCCCTGCTGTGCCGTGGTCCGAAACCACAAGAACGTAAGTATCATCGTCCACCATGTCCAAGATTTCGCCAATCTTTTGATCGATGAATTTGTAGTAGTCAGGCACGACTGACTCGTACTTGTTTCCCTTGACATACTTTGGATGGCTCTTGTCATAGAACTTCCAGAACGCGTGGTGTAGCCTGTCAACGCCTATCTCGACAAACATCAGAAAGTCCCATGGCTCGTTCTCCATCATGTGCTTGATTACCGTGAACCTCTTTTCCGTCATTTCGTATAGCTGCTTCAGTATGGCGTCGCGGTCTTCTGTCCTAAAGACAACGTCGAAAAGGTACTTGCCTACCATAGATTCGATTTCCGGCTTTAGCTCCTTGGGATAAGTATACTCATTCTTATCCGAGGGGGTGACAAAGCAGGAAACCATTTTTCCGTTCACTGCATAGGGAGGATAGCTAGGGGGCACACCGATGAGGCAGACCTTCCTACCATTGTCAGCGAGGTAATCCCAGACCTTTCTCTCCTTGAAGGACGTGGAATTTGCAATCCAGCCGTCCGTATACGAACTACCCTTCCTGTGCCTGAATCCGTACACTCCGAGGGTCCCGGGGCTCTTGCTTGTCATCATGACCATCCACGCAGGGATCGTAATTGGTGGGTGGCAACTCTTCAGCACACCTGAGGCGCCGTGGCTTATCATTCTGCTGATGTTAGGAAGAGGGCTCTTTACTTCGTCTGAAAAAAGGCTCGATGGCATCGAATCCAAGCCAACAATCACGAACTTTGGTTTACTAGTATTACTCATTGTCGAAAAGCTCTCGTTACGATTTATTTATTCTATGCGTCATCCAAATTATGTAACGCATGAGCTAGGAGATGGCTGGAGCAGGTCAATGGAGGCTAGATATGGGTGGGCGCTACTCTTTCTATCTTCTTCCACTTGTAGTCCCGCTTTCTTATCAGGGTCACATTCAGTAATGCCTGCAGCTGCGCGTATTGCAGTTCGATGAAGGTCCATACGTTAGAAGCCGCTGCTGTTTTCCGCGCAGCGACGACGATTCCAAAACTTGCTAGCACGATTATGTCAAGGTATGTGGCAACCGAAAAGAACGCCAAGTCAATTGCGGCCACAAGCGGCGACACGAAGAGGAGAAGCGGCGACACTATGAACATAAAGAAGTTTGAGGGCAGCACGTAGGTCCCAAACTTTCCGTACTTTGAATTGAACATCATGTCAGAGTTCTCTAACAGCAACCGCGTGAGCCCTTCGGATCGCCGGATTTTCTGCCTGAGCCTCTCACTGCCATCTTCAGGATAGTCTTCGTAGAATTTCACATCAGGGTCATAGACTACTTTGAATCCCTGTCTTCGAATATGGATAGTCTGGATTGTTTCGTCGCCATATTCCGTTGGTTTGTATTCCTTCATCAGGTGTTGCCTGTAGGCGCTGAACGTCTGTGCCATAAAGACAGAGTCTATCTCGGTCTCGGCAAGCTGTATCTTTTCATGCAGCCCCCTGTACCGGACTTCCGAAGCAACACCATCGTTGGCGACGTTGACCCTGCCTGTCACAGCTCCCACCATTGGGTCTTCAAAGTGCGATACGGCTTTGAGCAGCGTATCGTCGGCCAGAGTAAGGTCCGAGTCACTTTTGACCACTATTTCCCCCTTGCAGGCCCTGAAGGCCTGGTTTAGAGCCGTGGCCAGCCCCCTGCGCTCTTCGTCATGGATTACATTTATCATGGGGTATTTTCTTGCGTAGGACTCTAGTATTTCCGGGGTCCTATCGCTCGATGAGTCGACAACGACGATCTCCATCTTGTCATGCGGATAGGTTGCCCTCAAGAGGCTGTCAAGTCTGCTGGCGATGATTTTTTCTTCATTATATGTCGGCATGACGACGGATATGAACGGGTGGCGCTGTGCGCTTGTCCGTGTGGCCGCGATTGGTCTTTTTCCATTGCGTATCGAAATTGCACCGATAGCGAGATATCCGATGCAGAAAAGTACCAAGCATATGTGGACTGCAAACATTGCGAAAAATTCGGCGGCGTTCATGAGCGGCCCGCCACCCCAATTGCAAGCTCGTTTGCAGTCAGCTTTACTGCTTCGAGGCTCGAATACCTTGGCCGCCATCCGAGGTCTGAAATTCTGGTTACGTCCAGCAGCATGTTCTTGACATCACCCTTCCAGCCTCTCCCGTTATCCACTCCGCCTGTCAGCTCTATTCGAGTGTTGGGCGACTTCATTGCGTCAATTACTGCTTTAGCTATTTGAGTGACTCTTACTTGGTCCTGAGAGCCGACATTATACACGTTCACCTTTTCCCTTGCACGCTCATGCGCGGCTAGAATCGCTGACACACAGTCGGAGATGTGAAGGTATGACTTGTTCTGTGTGCCATCTCCGAGTACTTCTAGCCGAGATGGATCCTTCACGAGCTTGTTGGTAAAGTCATAGATTACGCCATGGTTACTGTCGGGGCCGATGATGTTTGCGAGCCGGAAAATGATCGCTCGAATCCCGTAATTATGCGCGTACGACGTGATTATTGATTCACAAGCAAGCTTTGAAGCTCCGTACATGGAAATTGGCTCCATAGGCGCATAGTCTTCCGGCGTGGGAACCGTGCGCGCGTCACCGTAAACGGTTGAGGTCGAAGCAAACGCAATCGTTTCTGCGTCGCCCTTCCGCGCCGCTTCGAGGAGGTTGAAAGTCGTCACGACGTTCTGCGTGAAATGAAGCTCCGGGCTTGAAAACCCAACGCGTACTTCAGGATTTGCCGCCAAGTGAAAAATAGATTTGCATCCTTGAGGTATTGCTAAGCTCTCCTTGTTCAGCAGATCCTGCTTTTGAAAGCTGAACTTTGCGTTCCTTCGCACTCTTTCAAGTGATTCCATTCTTCCGCTGCTCAGGTTATCCAAAACCTGCGTTTCACGGCCATCAGTTATGAGAGCCTTTACCAGATTGCTCCCGATGAATCCTGCTCCACCGGTCACGAGAATGCTCATTGCTGGACTTCGCCTTCTAAAGCAGGCTCTTCTTCAGGCAGCGTTTCTGATGCTAGTGTGGATGAGTACACCCTCGTCGAGCCGCTGTTTATCACCAGGTTGTGATCTTCTTCGATAGTTTCCTCCAAGTTTTCATAGAGCTCGGGTTCGTCGTACTTCATCGCAATGTTGTTTCTTTCCGGGTCTGAAAAGAACACCCTGCTGTTGAGGACGCTCTGGCTGTCGAGCCATTCGGACGGGGCGTCAGGCTTGTTGTTAAGGTATGAATTCTGAAAGATCTTGTCAAAGGCAATGGTGTCCATCTGTAGCCCGTTGGCCGCTGCGAAATACTTTGTAACCAGGCTGCCCATGAAATAAGAGATCACCTTTTCGCCACCCACAGAAGAATCTGCAAGCTCGGCCGAAGAATTTACGATGCTAGACGACGCGTATGTAGTCGGATCCCTTCCGTAGCGGGTAGCAGGAATAGACACCACAAGCGCGATGACTATTGCTACGACTGCAATTCGCGCGATCTTGTTTCTTTTTTCACCAACTGGACCATGCGTCATGAAAAGTGTCGCGACGACCGCCCACGGTACACATATGAACATGAAATTTCTGGACAGCAGAACTGGAGAAAGATACATGCTGATAACGATGAAAGCCCCTGTCGCAAACCAGCCGACCATTATAGCGGCTTGATGCGTCTTTTGCTTTCGCAGCAGCATGATAGACATTACCGCGCCTGACGCCAGGACCAGGCCTACCACTGCCGTCCTCAAGGTATTGACCACGGCGTATGACTCCGACGGTGACGGCGTAACCTTGATGTTCTGCGTGAAAAAGTCGTCTGCGAGCAGGTTTTCAAATTCCTCTGCCTTGAAAATCGTCCTGGTCTCCGCGTTATATATCGACCACGAGAGGAATAGTGCTCCTGCAAGTGCAATAAAGACAATTACCCTATTTGAAATCACGTTCCGCTTGCGATAAACAAGAAACGATGCAATGGTTATGGTCGCAAGGTTCAGAATCAAAAAGAGGGAATTAGTCGGGCTTGTAAAGTTGACAGCGATCAGCATTATCATTGCGACCGCGAGCCACCCTCGCCTGTTACTGGGCGTAACGATTGCCTTTATGAGTGCGAGAAAGAATGTCAGGTAGAATATGAGCGCAAGGCCCTGAGGTGAAAAGTGACCTTGGTCAACCCAGAATGCCCCCATGAAAGCGACAGGCGCGATGACCGCGTACCGAGAATTTGATGTTCTCGCAATGCAATAGACAAGCGAGAGGACCGCAAGCGACGTGAAGAGTTCTGTGTATCGGATTATCGTCATCGGATCGGCCTCCTGTACGACAGCGGAAATACCCAACAAAATGAACGAACTGGGATACTCCCTTGCGTACCTGTCGTTCTGATCCACCTCCCCTCCCGTGATAATGGGAAGAGACTCAGCTCCGTGCGCAAAGATGTCAGTAAACCGGGGGATTTCGTAAGTAAAGACGGGAGTCCCGTATATTATGAGACCCAGAAGCAGTACGGGCACCAGCCTGTAGTCGTTCTTGCGCCGCGGGTCGTATGCTACTGAAATGATTATCGCTGCAAGTGTGGTGGCGACCCCGGCCCAAAAGTAGGCAGGGAGCGTGCGGAAATAGTAAAACCCGTACGGCTCTAATTCTGTAATCGTGAGAGTGTCGATCGTCAGGATAAACAATATCACGGATGCGACAGAAAGGATCCAGATTACATAGTTGGTTTCGACTCGCTTGGCGTTCTCCGAAACCCTCTGCATCAGGACTGTCTTCAAGACAATGCCTCCCGTCTATACCCTACGTTGGCAGGGTTGAAAAATCGACGTTGCTAGCTCCCCTTCTTCAGTGCCTTTAGCTTTTCCTTGATTCTCAGGCTTTCGCTGCTAACTTCCTGAGTGATGCTTCTGGCTGCAAGCTCGCTCTTTTCTGTAAACATCTCCCTGATGACCTTTCCGTCCATCTGCGATGGAATAGGGATAGAATGCATGTGCAGAATAGTGGACGCAACATCCCAGCCGTGCAGTGCTTCGGGCAACGCTATGCCTTTCTTTATGTCAGGCCCCGCCGCTGCAAAGATCCCCTCGAGCCTGTGAGAGCCAGAAATTATAACTCCGTGGTTCTGGAGCTTGTCAAAAATCTTGCGATTGAGGTGGGTGGAGACACCGTAGCCCAGCTTTGTGACTATAAAGATGTCAGGCGCTCGCTCACTCTGCGCACCCCAGAGCACCTCCTCTCGCTTGTATAGTTTTTCAACGATCTTTATTCCATTGTCAGTCAACTCCGACAGCTTTGCCATTATGGCGTCTCTAACCTTGTCGAATTCTTCGCCCTTTATGTTGCCGTTAATGTATATGCCGTGGTACGCGGTGCTGAAAGCCTGGGAGTTGTCGTAGTCGGTCTGCCCCTCCTCGTACGAGCCAAGCGGTATTGCCTCTTTGAATTTCTTGGGGCTAATCTTATAGAGCTTCAGCGCGATTCCGGACAGCCTGAGTTTGCCGATGATCTCCATCAGCTTGTATACCGTCAACCCGCTAGACGTCATGACGGACCTCATTGCGCTGCGCTTGACAATCTGGAATCCTTCATGAGCCAGCCAGGTGTTGATGTAGAGAGCCTTTTCGATCGGTCCAAAGCCGTGGTCAGATGCGATCAGGACGTTCGCGCTCTCCTTCTGAGCGATCTCTAGGAACTCGCCTAGGTACCCATCAATCAGACCAAAGTGCTTTTTCAGGTATTCAGTATCGTTGTAAAATACGTGCATTAACCGGTCGCTGGTAGTGAAAATAGGCGCGAGGACATCCCAGTCTATCTTTTTGGCAAAATAAAGTGCGGACTCGGCCTGCTTTGACGCCACCTCCTCCAGCATTGCATAAGCCTCGGGCTTTGCCTTTATCGCTTTCTCGTAAAACGTCGTAGGCGGCTCGCAGAGATATCCACCGACTGCCTTGTCAATTTCTTCCCGCAAATCTTGTGGATAGATGAAGTTCTTCACGTTTGGCGGAGTCATAAGGCCGGACGTCACGACGCCGTTGATCGGATTCGGAGGGTAGGTCACCGGATCGTTGATAAGGATTGACTTCAGACCCTTCCTGCTCATTATCTGCCAGATCGTCTCCGCCTGCCTGTACCTTGACTGTGCAATTTCGATCTTGCCATTGAGCCGGAGCCTAAAGTCCGGCATGCCGTGCTTGCCCGGGTTGACCCCGGTGAAAATGCTGTTCCAGGCAGCCATCGTCTCGGTCGGAAAAGTGGAAAGGAGGGTAGCCTTGACGCCCTCTTCGAGGAATTTCTTCATGTTTGGCATTATGCCTTCCTGGACAAATCGGTCTACAAAGTGCCAGGGCGCGCCATCAATGCCAAAAAGAATAGTCCGTTTCTTCACACAACCACGCTACTTTTCTGGATAATTAAAACTTATGAACTCCCTGTTCCTGATCTGCAATCACGTGTCTTTCTTCAAGGACTTGAGTTTGCTCTTTATCCTTGCGGCCTCATAACCTGTTTTCTTGATCTCTCTCGCTGACAAGACACTCTCGTTTTGGAATATGTCCTTCATCACGATTCCGTCCATGTAAGACGGTATGGGAAGGCCAATCATGTGAAGTATAGTCGGCGCAATGTCCCAGACCGTTCTGGCTTCCTGTAGCCGGTGCGCTTGGATGTCTGGGCCGTACGACATGAAAATTCCTTCGGGCCTATGGATGCCGGTGTTTGCCGTTCCTCCCTTGTACCCGCCCTTGTCGTCTCCGATGAATTCAGAATTGGGGCCGTCTGAATAGTACGTTGGGCAGTATCCGTCGTGCAGAGTGAACAGAATGTCCGGGGCCCTGTCAAGGTACGGGCCGCTCATCACTTCTTCCCTGCGGTGTACCTTCATTACGACCGGACTGCCATCACGGTCAAGTACCTTTTCCAGTCTGCGAGCGATTTCCTCGCGGGTTTGTTCATACTTGTCCCTCGCAGCTTCCCTGTTAATGAAGATCCCTTCTGCCTTTGAAAACGCGACCGACTTTTCCATGTCGATAGGGCGGTCGTACTGGAAAGCAGCGTCGACGATGATGTCTGATTTGATAAGCCTCCGCAATACATAGTCGTAGAGATGGAGCTTTTTCAGCAAGATCGCCAAGCGGGTCGGAGTAATGCCGAGCCGAGCGGCAAGCGCCACAAAGTTGGTCTTGCGCTTCTGCATTCCAATGTGGGCAAGCCAGGAATTGATGTAGAAAGTCTGTCGCAGCGGCCCAAACCCGTGGTCGGAAGTGATTAGCAGGTTGGCGTCTTCTTTTGCTGCCAAGTCGAGAAATTCTCCCAGGAGCCCGTCCATCTGGATGTAATGTTTGCGGATGTACTGGGGCTTGTGCCAGAGCGTGTGCTGGATCTTGTCGGTGGAAACGAATATGACCGCAAGCGCGTTCCAGTCGTAATTGCGTGCGAGGTGTAATCCTACTCTTGATGTCTTGTTCGCAAACTCTTCTATCATTGAATACGCCTTGTCGTCTTCCTTGTTCACCTTCATGTAGTAATCGAGCGGAAGGTCGGTCCAGTACCCTCCAGCAACTCGATCTAGCTCGCCTTTCAAATCCGAGGGATGCACATACGTGGATCCTGGTGGAGTCATCAGCCCTGTGGTCATTATCCCGTCAATTCTATCGGGGGGGAAAGTCGCCGGCTCGTTGACCACGATTGGCTTGACGCCGTTCTTGCTCATTATCTGCCATATCGTGTCCACCTTCCTGTAATTGGACGTCCCGAAGGAAAATTTGCCATCTATGTTCAAGATAAAGTCGGTAATCCCGTGTTTGCCCGGGTTTACGCCGGTGAACATGCTCGTCCATGACGGGACAGTAACTGCCGGCACAGTAGACATGAGCGTGCCGTGCGAGCCGCCCTTTACCACTTTTTCGAAATTCGGTAGGTCGCCGTCGGCCATGAACTTGTCAAAAAGGGTCCATGTCGCCCCGTCGACTCCGAATAGTATTACCTTTCTGCTTGTCTTAACCAATTTTTTCTACCTCGTTATCATGAATTGCGCCGGGATATCGTTTCTGGAGTTTTCGCATTATTGTCACCTAGCGATGAAGCTCCCCAGCCGCTTGACCTTGCTCCGGCGCGCGTTTGTCTGGAAGTTAGGACTCCAAACGAGGACTGGCTCGTCGTAATCGCTCCGAATCCTGTCCTTTATGAGGCCGGCATTCCGGATGTCTGCGAACATTTTGATAAACCTGGGCGCAGTCTGGACGTTTGACGACAGCGAAGGATGCCTATCGACTATTGACTCACCCGTTAATCCTACTCTGCCGCTTCCACTCGTATCCGCAATCGCATCTAGTATCAGCTTTTCCTCTCCAACCCTCACCTGCTCGTAGAGCTTCCTGTTTGACTTGTACGTATTTCGGTTCCGCGACAGGATAGTCAGGGCAAAGATCAAAGCGATTCCAAGTGTGATGCTGAGCGGGATGTAAGGCCGCCTTGTAAGCACGGCGTCTACCGTGCGGGCACTTAGCGAACTGATCGATATTTCGTCCCAGTATTTTATTATGGGTTCGGCAAGGCCCACGAGAATTTTCTTTACACCAGCTGTGTCTGTCACACTCTCTATCGCGCCCATGTTTGCAAGAGAGTCCATACTCACGTGCAGAATTATCTGGACGTTGCGTGATTCAATCCCAGAGTCCAGCCTGAGCTCGCGCTTGTCCGTCCAGTAGAGCACGGCTTCAGTGATTGTCGCTCCCGGTTTCTTGTAGGCAAAGAAGCGTCCCACCTTGTCGTCGGTTATGTCGATCCACCCTATGTCAACCACTGTTGCGGACGGTCTTCCGAACTTTGACGGATACACTAGCAGAGATCCTTCCCAGGTGTGGAGGCTCCTTGAAATCTGTAGACCGACGTTGACGCCGACCTTTCCACCCGTGGCCGTGGTGGCGTTCGAGGTGTACCTGTACGCCAGAGTTGCGTCCTGGTTCAGGATCTTTTCGACTTTGAGATCGCGGAACGCATACCTCAGGTCCCAGCCGTCGATTGCAGGGAAAAAGTACGAAGTGGTTTCGGGGCCTTTGATATCGTTGATGTTAAGATTGTAGAGTGTGAGCTTTGAAGTATCCCTGCTCGAAGTGTTCTGGATGGCCGCGATCTGTGCAGCCACTACCAAGCTGGCAATCATGCCCAGCAGGACCATTCTTGATATGACTTTGTTGCTTACGCGGGCAGGATGCCTCTTTATCTGCCTGCCGCATAATAGGCACAGTGACTCGCCCGACGCAAGGCTTCTATCGCACGAAGGGCATTTGCCGGCTTTCCGCGGCGGGCCGCGCATCCCTAGCCTGAGGACCAGGTCGGCGAAGAATAGCAGAATCAGAGTTCCCACCGCGCTCATGATGGTTCCGGAAACCACATGGAAAGACTCTGCGGCTACTTCGCCGGACGTATACCAAATGGAGATGATTAGCGCGATTCTGATCGCGTTTAGCATGTAGAAGACAGGAAAGCCTACTACGAGGATCATTGCCCGCTTCCAGATCGGGCCCCGGAGGATGTACGCAACAAATATGGAGAATACCGACAGCCCAACTATCGAATATGTACCAGAGCTGGGCTCTCCGACATAGAATGGAATCTTGGCTCCGTTTTCGTCTGCCATGACGAGTGCGGGCGCGCCAAAGCTAGAGTCCAGGCTGATCGGCATCCCGATTGATTTTAACATGAACTCGACGACCACTGCCGACGACCACGACATGTCTGCCGAAAGTTCAGCTAGGAGTTCGGCCGGCGGAGGCTGTAGGTAGGCAAGGAGAACTACGCTGATGAAGAGATGCCTGAATGTTGCAATGTTAAATAGAAGCATCGTTGCCCCTGCCACGAACACCGGCAGCGAAAACATGTGGTATTCCAGCGAGTACAGCGTAGTCGAGCCTATGACATACACGATAACTGCCACCGCGCATAAAGCGGCACCCAGTACGTCGTCGATGCGAAGGGATCGCCATGCCCTGTTGTCCCATGTAGCCACTGTGAGCAGCACTTTGCGCTTCCTGTGAAGGACGAAAAGGATCAGAATGGGGATTACGAGCACATAGTTCGTGATGTTGCCCGCGCTGAACGTGAGTGCCTTGCCAAATACCACTGAAAGATCGCTGCCGTAGATAACCATCACTGCAGCGATTAGGACTGCCGACTTTACGATGAGTGTCGAATTGTCGTGCATGACAGCTCTGATGTCGACGTTCACCAATCCCGTGATTAGTTTTGGCAACTTATTCGGCCCTCCTCTTTAACATGATGCGAGCCATCGAGCGGATTTCCTTCTTGGTCGTTACTCTAATAGCAAACGAAATTGCCACGTAACAAGCGAGTCCTACCGCAAGAGAAAGTATCATGTTCTGGTTCAACTCCATGACGCCAAAGGCAATTGCGACTCCGGCTATCATGGCTGAGGCAGGCTTAAGGGTGCTCTTTGCAGAAATCATGATGTTTTCCTTTTGCTTGAGGCTTACAACCGACATGATGAGGCTGGCGGCGGATCCAACCAGGAGCGCAATCGCAGCGCCTTCTATGTACATTATAGGCGTAAGGATGAACGTGAGTACGATGGTAATGCCAGACGAAGTGATGCCTATCTTGGCCACTTCCGATGCCCTGCTTGCCGCGTTTAGCATCGAAGTGAGTATCGCTCCAAGCGAATAGATTATTGACGAAACGACGAGTATGCGCAGCGCGGACGAGGCCTCTACGTACTGGTCAGAAATCAGGCCGAGTACCTGGTCAGGCTGAACCATTAGGACCAAAAATCCGATTCCGCTTATCAGCATCGAAAGTCGAATTCCTATGTCAAGTGTACGTCCCAGCCCCTCCTTGTTACCCCTTGTCCATTCTTCTGTCGCAGTTGGAAGCAGCGCCCTTGACACAGCGTTGAGTACTCCGCCGACCAGGTTAGAAATTAGCACAGATAGCCCGTAGAATGCTGCGAGCTCAAAATCCTGCGTTCCGACAATCAGGACGCCGATCTGCTGCGTGAGTGTCTTCATGCCAACCGCGGCGTAATTGTGGCCAGAGAACTTGATTATCTGGCGTATGCCGGTTACTTCAGAGCCCTTTTCAGACGCCGCTGCCTCTTGGTCCGAAACGCGCTTTTCGAAAAGCCGCGGCACGAAGTATAGATACCCCAGAACGGAAGCAATGATCGAAGCCACCGCAAAGGACAAGATTATTCCAAAGCTGCCCAAGGAGGCCATTACAAGGAATACGGCCACCCCCAGTCGTATCACCTGGTAGATGGAATCGCTCATCAGGGCATACTTCATCTTGTGGGCGCCCTGGTACGCACCCATCAGGGCAGACACGACGGTCTGAGATGGGAGGAACGTAAGGACGGCGAGGACAAGAACGAGCGTCATGGAGCTGTCCCGGTAGATGTCGGTGGCGATGTAACCTGAAAGAAGCGCAATCACGGCTGCCACGGAAGCACTTACCACCAGTGCAAGCTTGATCCCAAGTGAAAGGATCCTCCTAGAAACACGAGGCATTCCGCGGGCGTTATACTCTGACATGTATTTCGAAATCGTAACCTGGACACCATAGCCTGCAAATCCTATTACGCTAGTCGCAAACGCTACTGCGACCATGGCCTGTCCGAGCGGCGCCGCGTCTATCAGTTTGGCCAGGACGATCCAAAAGAGGGCGCCCAGCGACAAGTTTACGATGTTGTCCAGTATGAGGAAGTAAGAGCCCTTGGCTAGCTTTTCAAATGACTTTAGGTTTTCAGTCAAGCTGTTTTCCTGCTCCCTTTTTGTTTGTCCAGGAATCGATGGTGTGATAGCCTTGCCTGGTGGCGTCGGACAAAATCCCTATATGCACCGGCCACTGCCACAGAAACTACAAAGGCGGACACTGACACTACGATGGGCTCGAGCCTGATTCCTGCCACACCATAAGCGAGGATAATGCCGATTACCGAAAGAACGGCAAGGCTCATCCCTGCGCTAATTGCGAGTCTTTCAACATAGCTTAGCCTGTTGCGTGGAATCAGAGTGTTCGTCATGACATATCCGGGTATGGCAAAAAGGAATACTGCGGCAATCACCCGTTTCAGCGCTATCCACGATTCACCTTCGGGGAGTGTAAAAGCAGTCGCAAGGAATGCAATTGTTGAAATCATGGCGATCCAGAATGGCGCGTTAGCTTCAGCATCGACTAGGTTCCTGAGGAAGGAGGGGCTGATGTGCTCTTCTGCCAAGTTGATTTCGCTCCTCCGTTCAAGCCGCTTTACGGCCTCGTGAATTTCGTCGGTCGTCACAAACCTGTCAAGCCTCTGGATGTTAACGACTACATCGCCTACCTTGGTGAGCTTCTTCCTATGGACGATGTCAAGCACCATCCTTTCAATGAGCTCGCCGCGCTCAGAGTCGGCTACTTGACCTGTATCCTGATTTGGTTCCATGCACTTTCGCTTTCCAGCCCAGAGGGCCACGTAAACACAAAGCTTTCAGTCTCTACGTCATGCCGCCAGAGTTCGATTATGAACCTAAAATTGTTGGACTTGTCATTTGCAACGTTCAGACCCGTTATTTCTGCTCCATTGACCGTCAGCGCCCTAATCGCAGTGGCACCGCCTGCGCCCGCTTCAGCATCGGCGATATTTATCGCAATAGGGATCACAGCAGTCTCATTGCTGGCAAGCGCTATCCTTTCTTCGTAAATGTGTGCGGCAGGGCTGGGCAGGTGTAGGACATTGTCAGGCCCCTGTTGCGTTGAGTTGAGCAGCTTCAAGCGTATTTCCACATATTCCGACTCGCCCATGTGGTTGTAAAGCTGGACGTTCCAGTCAAGAGTATCCCCTTCGCTAACTAACGGACCTGAAGTCGGGTATATGCTCTTGGTGGTCATGTCTGATCCGACTGTGCTGAGCATTATGTATTGTTCCTGAGGTTTGGAGCCGACGCTGGCATATGCCACAGTAAGCATGATGGAAAGGAACGAACCGAAAACGAGCAGGAAGAAACCTGAAGTGAGGATTTTTTTTGCCCGCGTGTGAATTGGATTGGGAGCTAGCAACTTCTACTGTTCCTTCCTCGCGTAGATATCCATCCTCTGGTACCTCTTTGCCCTGCGCGACTGCCATGCCCTATACGTGACCACTATGGCCACCGAAGCCACAAATGAGCCCGCCGGCACGTAAACTGTAAACATCAGCAGCTTTGCCTGCTCATTCCTGGATGTCGCCGAATTACCTGCAGTTGTCGCGTCCTCCACGATTGAAAGCAGCATTGTGTTGGAAAGAACGATGCATTCGTTGTATGACGGGCAACTTTCGTACGTCCCCCTCTCTGCCTGCTGTTGCAGGTCGATTGCTACATTGAACCTCGCAATAAGATCAGAGATGTCCGCCCCGGCAGCCTCTGCGCTCTTTATGCTCCGCAGTGCCTGGTTAGTTGTGGCAATCACAAAGTCAGAACCGACGTTGTCGGCCGTGTTTCCGCCTGTAGCGACCACATTCCCGCCGAGCACGGTGTTTATGACAAGCAATAGCAGGAATATCAAATACTAGCTCCCTACCTGCTCGCGACTGTTACTACGTTGACAATGCCAATTGCAATGAAAGCTACTACAAACGCAGCCGCTGCATATCTCAGCCTTTTCAGGTTGAGCTGTACATTTGTTCTGCCGTAATGAGGTGCCACGACCTCGGAAATGAGGAGGACTACGACTGAACACCCTGCTGCCAGCAATCCGATGTCCCATAGCGATGCGGCGAACGCCAACTCAGCCCTTTACCATCCTATACGTGCTAGATATGGTGGAATTCACTTCGTCAACCTTGGTCTCCTCGATAAAAACCGGCTTGCCTGTCACCTTGCTAATCATTAGAGCAATTGAAGAGCAGAGGGGACAGCCAAAATGCCTCCCAATCGATGTCTCGCTGCTTATTGTCTGGCATACCCGCGCTGCGGATTCTCCTTCCATAACCACGTGAATTGAGTCACGCTCTTCTTCAACGGTCATGCTGTCAACCATTCGGAGGTTGTTCACTACGAATTTTGGGATCACATCCCGAATGTAAGGTAATTCGACGGTGGCAAGGTTAAGGTCCATTTCATTTTCAACGAGCGCAACCAGCCCATTGCTGGGGGCGACCATGAAAATTCCTCGCGGGTTTTCGTAAACCAGCTTTTCTTCTGCTAACGCTTCGTCGCTTGGGAGAGCGCTCTCTTCCATTTGTTCGTGCGGGATGAAGACATATCCCTGGGACAGCCCCTTCAAGTGCTTAGGGTAGAGGAAGATTGTCCTTCCATTGTAGTTAAGGCTCACAAGCAGCCGGTCTATTGATTTTGTGTTTGAAACTGCAAGCGATCCAAAGATTTTTTCCGGCAGGTACCGCTGCGGGGAGATGTAAAGCATTATCAGACCCCAGAATATCAGCCCGAGGCCTGACAGCATCATTACTACCGAGCTCGTAAAGTAAGATGCGCCGAGTGCAATGCCTCCAGCGCCCATCATGGCAAAACCGATCTTGTGAGTGCCTGTAAATTGCATCTTGCCGTGCTTACTTGCTAACGCCTTCCCTTCGCCCTGGACCTCGGCGAGTCTTTCTATTGCCGACTTTGCAGTGTCAGCCGCGGTGTATCCTTTCATAGATCCAATCCGGTCTCTAATGTTTGGAAATTTCAGCTCTATTCACTGAGTGTCTAGCGCTGTACTAGCTGCTTTGCTCCGAGCATGTTGAGCCTTCTATTGATTCTAAGCTCCGATCTGCGCATGACGAGTGATACAACTCCGACGCTCATGGACTGCAGGGAAACCAAGAGCATTGCAATGCCTACGAAGAACCAAGAGTTCGACATTTGGTCGCCGCCAAGCCACTGGAGGAGAGATGCCGCAAGAAACGCCACCGCAGGAATAAGCAGCAGGCTTCCGAGCATTGAATAGAACACGCCGGGGTTGTAAGATCTTGCAAGGCCAAAGATGCTCCTTACTATTCTGAGCCCGCTCTTCCAGGTGGAAAGTTTCTGCCTTCCAAGCCTAGGTCTGTAGTTGCACGGAACCTCGGTGATTCTTCCGGTCGTAGCGATCTGAGCTGCGATCTCTACTTCGACATCAAATCCAGAAGTCGCAAGATCGATTTCGCGCATCTTGTCTGTTCTCAAAAGGTAAAGACCAGAGCAGACGTCCGACAAGCCGGTCGTCATCATCAGGTTAAACAGCCTAGTGATAATTCTATTCCCGAACTTGTGGAGCCACGTCATGCTCTTTGCGTCCGTCGGGACCCTCGCACCGATTATTTCATCGTAGTGATCCATGTGTTGGAGTAGCCTGCTTATCGAAGAGGCATCGTATGTAAAGTCGCCATCAATTACGAGCATGAAAGGTGTCTGGACATGGTCGATGGCGGTCTTGAGTGCTCCGGTCTTTCCCCGGCCCTGCTGAAGTAACACCATCGCCCCAGACTTTTCGGCAACGTCAACCGTCTTATCCCGCGAATAACCATCAATAACCAGAATATTGCGCAATCCAACAGAGTGAAGTTCTTGAATTACCCTTGCAATTCCTTCCTCTTCGTTAAGGGTGGGTACGACTACGGTTACCTGGGAATTCAGTTCGATCTTGGCTTTTTCCTCTAACATGCCTATGCCTCATCCTTCCCTACCATTTCGAGAAGCAGTTTCTTCTTTTCAGTCACGTCATTTTCGAGGCTGACCACGTCAAAGAACCTGCGAAGGTATTCTACACCTCGCGAGGTAGCAACGAACTTGCCGTTTGGATCATAGTACAGGAATCCCATATCAATCGCAAAGTCAATGTGTTTCTTGGCTTGCTTGAAATTCAGGAAATTCTCGTTCATTATCCTCGTACGCGAAGCGCCCTGCCGCGCGCTGTTTATTATGAGGGCGACAATCTCCTCTTTTGCCCTTCTCTTCCTATTCTGGAAAGATGGTTTCAATATTTCTAGTTCTCCCCCTTGTGTTGAATGGCGATCATGCCGCTGCCTGTTGCAAAATGCCGCTCCCGGAACGCAGACGAATAAGTCATGCCCATGTACCGGATGTAATTTAGGTCACGAGGCCAGTCCAAAGCGTCCTTGTTGCCAAACGAGTGCGCCTTCATTGCCACTGCCTCCGCGAGTGGCCTTCCTGCAGCAACGAGCCTGTCGATGAAGGAATTCTTTATGGCAAAAATCAATTTGCCCATCATTCTCGCGATTACGGTGGCGAGTGTTGTGTTTTTTACTATTTTCACATGTCTTTGAATCAGGTTTGCGAGAATTCTTTCTTCAAGTGACAGGCTTTGCAGCCAAATCCCTTTCCTCAGCGCTCTCTTTCTAAGAACTATTAGTGTGTCAATGAGGTTGCCTGAGGACCCTCGGACTAGCAGAGACATAATCAGCGGTAAATCCCTAAGTTTAGTTATTAGGCTTGTGTCAATGGAACTATTGACGAAAAATTCTATAACTCGCGGTACTTATCTAAGTACCTACG
>DATEEE010000027.1:0-5307 GCA_035281285.1 Nitrososphaera sp. | reverse complement strand
TGTTGGTAATTTCGGAGACTCGGCCCCACTTTGAGAATTGGAGGGAGTTGTTCCGGACTTTGGGCTTGAATACCCATGAAATTCTGACGTTACAATAAGGTGTATTGGACATGCCGAATCCAGCCGCAAAGATCTTGACGTATTCATTGACTGCTCCTGGAACGTAATTATCGCTATCAATGAATCCAACGTAATCTTTGTTGTACATCCTCGCGATCATAAGGCCCAGTACCATGCCTTCCGCTTTTCCGCTCCTTATCTTATCATCATCGAGGATCGAATGGTAGCCAACTTTCTTGAGCACGCCTGCCAGCCCGCTGTCCTGCTGATGGAGCATGATGACTCTTTTGTCCATGAACCTGCCCAGCTGCCTGATAGCCTCGGCTTCCATGGCGAATCTGTCCACCGGGGCCCGTGAGCTGTTTGAGACGATGATCACGAGGCACTCATTTGGAATCCCCGAAAGAACTCCCTCAAGCAGTTTGAGCTTTTCGTTTTTGATCGGAATTACGATGGCAAGATCATGGAGAATATTCGAGATCTCGTCGTAGTCAAATTTCTTGATAGTCTGGTGAGAGGTGAGAAAGCCCTTGGATTTTCCAGAATCCAGCTCATAAATACGCTGGACAGCATGTATGCTCACAGCGCCGAGGCGCTCGGTATACCTGGGAAAATCCAGCTTCACGTCGTTACTGAGATTCAGTTTGTATTAAATAGTTTGGCGATTCAGGTGAAATAGAACAGTAACAATACTTGCAAAACTCTTTAAACCTATCAATAGTCTGTACCTCATTCGTAACTTTGGAAAGGTGGCTGCGATATAGCGCGCACTCTCGACGGTATTCACACGACACTTTCGTACGTACAGGGTAGTCTCCAGAATGCCGCTATCCTGAGAAACGGAGAAAAACACGATGGTTTTATCTTTTCACTTTTGAATCCGCCTGTACCGCTTGGAGGAAACATCGTCTCCATCGACATCTACGTCGACGAAATCCCAATGCCACGAAACGTAATTTTTGTTGCTACTAACGAGGATATGGTAAGTGCCGCCGCTGTGACCGACGAACGGCCACTTGCCTTCAAGCCGTACCAGAGCGCCCGCTTCCTAATTCTGAAAGAAAAAGGACTCGATGAAAACAAAAGGCACACGCTGTCCATCATGAGCAAGCTCCAGGGCTTCGAACAGGTCGTCATACCTTTCAGGTTCTCAGACAAGGTTACGAGAAGGCAAGGCGTGGTCATTTTGGATAGCAGCCTTCACGAGGCCCTTCAGACAGATGATGCAACGAATTTTAGAAATTTCAATACGCCTCTGGTACTTTCGGGAAGGAAGGCCTACGTCGTCTGCTCCGCGAACGGAGCGCTCTCAGCAAACTGGTCTTGGATGGGAGTCACGTACGATAACGGCGGGCTGTACGTGCCACCCGTACGGGCATTCGGCAGAATCGTCGTCGAAATCTCAATGAACGATGGAGTTAGGCGGCGCCTTCCCAACTTTGTGCTAGCATCAAAGCATGAAAATGGAATGCTCACAACGCATCACGAGTTGGCGGGCCTTGTGGTAAAGCGAAGGCTTACGGTGCCATTCGAAAGCAGGGGTTTTATCATGATTCTTGACATGTTCACTCGTCGCGACAGCCCCGGTTCCGGTAGCACGCGACGAAAAAGAATCCGCGCGGCTAAACGCAAGATTCGCGTGCATTTTCTAATCGATGGCAATATAACGAGCTACGGACTCGCGGCCGTTTCACATGACCACTTGTCGAAGTTCAACCACACCTACAATTGCCTCCAGATCAGCAGTGTCCAGCGAAAGGGTACCGACCCAAAATACTTTGGAACCATAGGAATAGCTCCCAAAGATGTTGTGCCGGAAAAAGTCGTCACCGACTCGTTTGACAATGATATCGAGATCTCGTATGACTTTGAACTTGACGAAGGCGAGCCGGTTCAAATTGCACTGGTCGGGACCGGCGGGTTCACCAACAGCAAAGAATGTCTTGACGAATTTGTAGAAATGAGAAGGAACTATCCAGACCTGGTCGCCGGGACTGAGCAGTCCTTTCAGGGTTATTCTTCCTCTACCTTGAAGGTGACTACCAGTGCTCGCGAGAATGCCACCTTGCTGAAATTGATTGCAGCATACGAAAAAACAAAGACATCCCTGCGATACCTAAAGGCCAAGTACGACGGCCTCGGTCATGGGATCACCGCGGGACTGCCAAGGTTTCCGAACTACTGGGCTCGCGACACAGGCTGGACTTTGCAAAGCTATCTTGCCATCGGTGATTACGGATTTGCCGCCGCGACGATTGACAACTTTCTAAGGCATCAAGCTCGGAAAACCTACGACGGTGCGCTTCGGGGTGAATTACCAATGATTATCAGCGGAAGAGCGTTTCTGCACTCGAGCACTTTTGGATCAGCTGACTCTACGTTTCTTTTCCCACCGGCGATCCTCCGTTATGTTCTTGCAACGGGCGACCTGGAATTCCTGAGAAAGAGGTGGGGCGCCATACAGGAGCTAGTGGATTGGGGATTCCTGAAGGACATCGACAATGATGGGCTCGTGGAGAACGATTTTACCGGGACAGCCGAAAAGATGACGATTCAGGATTCTACCTGGATGGATCACATCGACAGGAGAAAAAGCGCAAATGACATCCAGGCCCTATTCTATGGAAGCTTGGTTTCAGGGGCCAGACTGGCGGCATTTGTCGGGGATGAGGAGTCGGCACGCAAATGGAATTTGGCAGCCGAACAACTGCGCGAAAAGATAGAAAACGCTTACTGGAATCCCTCCCGGGGTTACTTTTACGATACAATCCGCAAAGACGGTTCAAAGGACGGCAGCATCCGGCCGAATGCACTCGTCTTGCTGTTGAGCGATGCTGTGCACGACAGTGCCAAAGCCGAAGCGGTTCTGTCCAGAATAGAAAAACCTGACATGACTACTTCATGGGGCGTAAGGACGTTAAGTGCGACAGACCAATCATACCGACCGACGCTATACCATGACGGAGCAGTGTGGCCTTTGGTTACGGGCTGGGCCGCTTTGAGTGAATTAAAGTTCGGGAGATCGGACCAGGCTTTAGGCTACCTCAATTCCATGGCGGAAAGAATACTCGCAGAAAACGGAATGTTTGCCGAGACTTACAGAGGCGACAGGCCCGAGCCATTTAACTCATGTATACTCCAGGCGTGGTCGGCCGGAATGTACGCATGGGCGTTCACAGAACTGATGGCCGGGCTCAAGATCGATATCATATCTGGTAGAATAGAGGTACAGCCCCAAATTCCCGACTCGATCGGAAAGAGCCTGACTGCGCCACTGGTATTCGATCATCCCCTGGTTACTGCAGGCCGCAAGTCGAATTTGAGGGCTGAGATTGACCCGGCCGGACGGAAAATCAACGTGCGCTTCGACGGTGGACTGAGGGCAGAGGTCATTAGCACTACGTACGACGTTCAAGTAATCAACTGAAGCCGCGACTCACCGCCGGGAAGACTCGGCAATCATGCTCGAGCGATAAAGGCATAAATTATCAAAAATTAGAAGAACCTTGCAGCAAGAAATGCCCACCCTGTACACTCCCCAGGATGCGAACAAAGCATTGCCAGAAGTGAAGCGCATGTTTGCGAACATCACTGCCCAAAAGAACAAAGTAGTCGCAATCCAGCAGCAGATCCAGGAAATAATCGACTCGGGCAGCCCGTTTAGCAGGTTTCTTGAAAAGAAACAGCAGCTGAATTCAATGGTCACCGAACTTTACCGCGCGATTGAGCAACTGGAGGGAACCGGCGTGATGATAAAAAGCGTGGACGAAGGTCTGCTTGATTTTCCATCCAAGCGCTTTGACGAGGAAGTCTGGCTCTGCTGGAAGTCAGGCGAAGACGAAATCAAATTTTGGCACGGCAAAGAAGAAGGATTCATGGGTCGCAAACCTCTTGAAACCACAGGAATCATTGAGCCCTGAGCGGTGAAAGTGCCTTTGTGTCCTCCAATCGATGCATCAGAATTCGAGGCAAATCGCGACCTTGCCACCATCATAACCAGGTTTCTGTGCAGAAATGGAAATAAGGGATTCTCGTCTAAAGAAATCGCGTCCGCTACAGGTATTACGGAATCTGATGTCGACAATACGATGCTCAAGATAACGCTTTCGGACCTGGTCGGTAAGGTCACAGGAAGAAAACCAAAACACAGAATTGAAGACATTACGGTTGGCGGCGTAGTCTATTATCGATGCGTGGCCAAAGACTAGCGCAAAAAGGATAGAAAGCCCTTTTACAGTACCTCCGAACGTGCTAAACAGCTGGCTGAGAGCAATAAGGATCAGGTTCCTCCTTGCTTCTGTGATCGCAGTCAGCAACGGACTTGCTATCGCCTACTGGAAGACGGGGCAAATAGATCCAGTAAATGCCTTACTGACTTACGTTGGCGTGATTTTCCTTCATGCCAGTGTAGACCTTCTGAACGATTACTGGGATCACAAACGCGGGATCGACGAAATGACTACCAGAACCAAATTCAGCGGAGGCACTGGCGTTTTGCCCGACAAACTTCTTTCCCCGCGCGCGGTCTACGGTGCAGGCATTGTCTTCTTGATTCTGGGCGGAGCAATAGGAGCTTATTTCGTAGTTCTCAAAGGCTTTACCATTGCCGTAATACTCGGCTTTGCGGTAGTCGCTATCTACTTTTACTCTACCAGCATCGTGAATGCCGGCCTTGGTGAGCTATTCGTTGGGATAAAGGGCGCCATGATAGTCATTGGATCTTATTACGTTCAGTCTGGACAGCTAGATTTTGCGGCGTCACTTGCCGGGATTATTGTTGGTCTCTTGTCGGCGACCGTCCTATTCGTCAATTCGTTCCCAGACTATGCTGCAGACAAGTCAGGGGGAAGACGCACCCTTGTAATCATGATTGGCAAGAATCGCGCGGCGAAGACATTACCACTTTTCTTTGTTGCTGCGTACTGCCTTGTAATAGCGGCCGTCCTGACGGGCCACGCAAAGGTCTACGCTCTGGTCAGCCTCGCTTCTATTCCGCTCTCAATTCTGGCGTGCAGGGAGCTCTGGCGTGAATGGGATAATCCTAACAGGATAGTGAAGGCCATGTCGCGAACTGTGACATATTCTAGGCTGACAGGCAGTTTACTGGCTATCAGCTACCTCATATGAGCGGCGCTGTGAAAGGAACTAGAGACCAGCGCTTTCTATCAGACCAATCAGCTGGTCGTACTGCTCGATGAATTTCTTGCCCTTGGCCGTGATGGCAATGAGCCCGCTTACTCTGTGAAT